>JBAZOA010000016.1:0-22808 GCA_041648935.1 Candidatus Omnitrophota bacterium
GCCCTTTCGATGGTGAGAGAACTTGGCCCCGTGTTGACGGCCCTTGTCATCGCGGGCAGGGTGGGCGCCAGCATAACGGCGGAGCTGGGCACCATGAAGGTCACGGAACAGATAGACGCGTTGAGGACCCTGGCGGCGAATCCCGTCAAGTATCTTGTCGTGCCGCGGTTTCTCGCCCTGATCGTAATGCTGCCGATACTCACCGTGTATTCTGATTTCATAGGCATGCTGGGCGGTTATATAATAGGCGTGTACAAGCTTCTCATAGGTTCCACCATATATATAAAGATGACATTCGACACGCTGGCGCTGAAAGACATTTTCACGGGACTTTTCAAGTCAGTCGTGTTCGCCGGGATAATATGCATAATCTCCTGTTACGAGGGATTCATGACGGAGGGCGGGGCTGAAGGAGTAGGAAAGGCGACCACGTTTTCCGTGGTGACATCGTTTATTTTAATAATAGCGGCCGATTGTTTATTCACGGCGCTTTTTTATTTCGTGTTTCCATGAGGATCTTGGGGATCGATCCAGGGCTGGGGATTACGGGTTACGGGCTCATTGAGGCGGCCGGCAACAGCGTGAAATTGATAGAAGCGGGCATTATCCGCTCGAACGCGAAGGACAAGATAGAAAAGCGGATTTCCGAGATTTACAAGAAGGTGACGCTCCTGATAAAAGACACGGGGCCGGAGGCGGTCGCGCTCGAGGAGATATATTCTCATTATAAGCACCCTAAGACCTCGGTCCTGATGGCGCACGCCCGCGGCGTCATATGCCTGGCGGTTGAGAACCAGTCGGTCGAGCTCGTGAATTATCCGAGCACCAGGATAAAAAAGGCGATAACAGGCAGGGGTCGCGCGTCAAAGGAACAGATGCAGAGGACAGTGACGAGCTTGCTGGGTCTCGGCAAGATGCCCGGGCCCGTGGACGTCACGGACGCGCTTGCCCTGGCGATAGCGCACGCGAACGTATGCGCGCATAAATTATTATGATCTGCAGGATATCTGGGAAGATAGCGGAGAAAAGAGACGATGCCGTGATAATGGACGTGAACGGCATGTGTTACGAGGTATTGATGCCCGGCGCGGTGATGCAGTGTCTGGATAATCACGTGCGCTCGGACGGCACCGTGTCCCTGATAACGTATCATTATTTTCAGGTGGAGCCCTCCAGGGGGTTTCCGTTTTTGATAGGTTTTTTGAATGAGATTGAAAAGGAATTTTTCGAAAAGTTCATAACGGTTTCAGGCATAGGGCCGAAGGCCGCGGTGAGGGCCCTGAAGCAGCCCATATCCGTCATAGCCCGCGCCATAGACATAGGGGATGTCTCGTTCTTGAAGTCACTGCCCGGGATAGGGGAGCAGAGGGCGAAAGAGATAGTCGCGAAGCTTCAGGGGAAAGTCGGCAAGTTCGGGCTGATACAGGATTCCGGGATTTCCGGCGGAGGGTCAAAGGGAAAGCAGGACATACAGGAAGAGGCGTTGGGGGTATTATTGCAGCTGCAGTATAAAAAGGCCGAGGCAAGGACCATGCTGGATGAGGCGATTAGACGGAACCAGGACATAAAGACCGCGGAAGATTTATTGAATGAGGTTTATAAGCAGAAGGTGAAAAAATAAAAGTTAGCTGTAAGCCGACTGGACATATGCCTAAACAAGAAATAAATGACGATCGTGAACGCCTGATAACGGGCCGGGAGGCCGAGGAAGAGACCGTATTCAATATTTCCCTGAGACCTGACAAGTTTAAAGATTTTGTCGGCCAGAGGCACGTGGTTGAAAATCTGAATATCGCGATAAAGGCGGCCAAGAAAAGAAAGGAATCCCTGGAACACGCCCTGCTTTCAGGGCCGCCGGGCCTGGGCAAGACCACGCTCGCGCATATAATAGCGCGCGAGATGGGCGCCAAGATCACCGCCACGTCCGGCCCCGCCATAGAAAGGGCGGGAGACCTTATAGGTATTCTTACTAATCTCGGGGAAGGGGACGTCCTTTTCATAGACGAGATACACAGGCTTTCAAAGGTCGTGGAGGAATTCATATATCCGGCGATGGAAAATTACCAGATAGATTTTCTCATAGACAAGGGCCCTTACGCCAAGACCATAAAATTTAACCTCAAGAGGTTTACGCTTATCGGGGCCACTACGAGGGCCGGGCTTCTGAGCGCGCCGTTACGCGGCAGGTTCGGCATATTTTATCACCTGGATTTTTACGAGACAGAGGACCTCGTGAAGATAATAGGGCATTCCGCCGGGCTTTTAAACATAGACATAGAAAAAGACGCGTGCGCCGAAATCGCGAGGCGTTCCAGGGGTACCCCCAGGGTCGCCAACAGGTTGCTGCGCAGGGTGCGGGATTACAGCCAGGTCAAGGACGATAAAAAGATCGATGTAAAGACGGCGGTGGACGCGCTGGATTCTCACAGGATTGATTCGGCCGGGCTTGATGATATAGACAGGAAGGTGCTGAAGGCGATCATCGATTTTTACGACGGAGGTCCGGTCGGCATAGAATCGCTCGCCGCGACATTGAACGAAGAGAGTGATACCATAGTGGACGTGGTGGAGCCGTTTCTCCTGAAGATAGGTTTCATGAAACGCACGCCGCGGGGCAGGGAGGTCACGAAACTGGCGTACGGGCACCTCAAGGTGCCGTACAGGAAAGAGTCGCAAAAGGAGTTATTCTGAGATGATAGAAATTATAAATCTCACAAAATCATTCGGCGATAAAAAGGTCCTGGACAACACGAACCTTATAATAGAATCAGGAGAGGTCCTTGTCATCATAGGGTGTTCAGGCACGGGCAAGAGTGTTTTGCTGAAGCACATAATAGGTCTGTTGAGGCCTGATTTCGGCCAGGTGATCATAGACGGGAACGACATAGCCAGGATGGAAGAGGACGAGCTGGACAGGCTGCGGCTCAGTTTCGGCATGCTTTTCCAGGGCGCGGCGTTATTCGATTCGATGTGCGTCGGGGACAACGTGGGCTTCGCCCTGAGGGAGCATACCAACATATCCGAGGCCAAGATACAGGAAAAGGTCACAACCGCCCTGGAGATGGTGGGGTTGAAAGGCATAGAGTATCTGATGCCGTCTGAACTGAGCGGCGGCATGAAAAAAAGGGTGGGTCTCGCGAGGGCGATCTGCCATAACCCAAAGATTATCTTATATGACGAGCCCACGACAGGCCTTGATCCGATAAGGGCGGACGCGATAAACGACCTCATCGTAGACCTTAATAATAAGTTGAAGGTGACTTCCATAGTAGTCACGCACGACATGGTCAGCGCTTACAAGATAGCCGACAGGATAGCCATGTTATATCAGGGCAAGATCATAGCCATAGGGAAGACAGAGGACATAAGAAACACCAATGACCCGACTGTCAGGCAATTCATAACAGGCGCGTCAAAAGGTCCGGTAACCGATAACACATAAAAGGTCTCTCGCGACAGCGCAATAAAAAGCGGGCCGCTCGGGATTAAATTTTGCTTCGCAAAATTTGGGAGGCGCTAATGTTTACAAGGATGAATTTTGAACTGAAGGTCGGCATATTTATTTTTATAGGATTGGTTATCCTGTCGGTCATAATCTTTTCAATAGGAAATTTTTATGGCGTCAAGAGCGGTTATAACCTGAATGTGGTCTTCAGTTTCGCGAACGGCATAAGCGTCGGGGCGCCCGTCAGGTATTCAGGCGTCTCGGTCGGGGAGGTCAAGGACATAAAGGTGTATTACGACGAGACAGAGGCCAGGCCATTGGTGAAGATCCTCGTGTGGGTGCAGAAGGACACCTGGATAAACGAGGACGCGAAGGCGAGCATCAATACCCTGGGTCTTTTGGGGGAGAAATATGTGGAGATAACCCCGGGCACGAGGAATTCGCGTCTCCTGCATAAAGGCGAGACGCTCAGGGGCCACGATCCCGTTTCCACCGAGGAGATCGCCAGGGTGACCAAGGACCTCGTGTCAAAGATAGACTCTCTCATAGAGTCTATAAATAAAATAGCAGGCGATGATGAGCTCAGGTTATCCATAAAAAACACGATTACCAACCTTGAGACGCTGTCCCTGAACATGAAGGATTTCATGATAGAGATCAGGGGAGGCAAGGGTACGCTGGGTCGTCTCGTATCGGACGACAAGCTTTACAGGGACGCCGACGACATGATACTCGAGATAAAAAATAATCCATGGAAGCTCCTTTTCAAGCCGAAAGGCGCGGGCAAGGAGGACAAGAAGAAAGGGGTAGATAAATGACATTGATATTCATACGTATATTTTTCGCCGTATTGAGCGCGATAATAGGTTTTCAGATAGGGTCGTTCGTCCACGCTGATTTTTCGTTTCTCGGAGGGGTGATCGGGTTCGCCGCGGCCGTCTCCATAATAATCCTGGAATTTACCATGAGGAAGGTTTCCGTGAGGGGGCTGTCCTCGGCCGTGTTTGGATTGATATTCGGCATGATCATGGCGAAGATCGTGTCCGATACCATGGCGGTGATAGCGATAGACCAGAACCTGGTGTATTCCCTGAGGGTCGTGCTGACGCTTGTATTCTGCTATTTCGGCATGATAATGTCCATACGCGGCAGGGACGAATTCAATATAATAGTGCCCTATGTTAAATTTTCAAGGCAGGACCAGAAGGATGAACTCATAATATTGGATACCAGCGTCATAATAGACGGTCGCATATTGGATATCTGCAAGACGGGTTTCCTGGACGGCAAGTTTATCATACCTCGTTTTGTTTTACGGGAGCTGCAGCAGATAGCGGATTCGACCGATTCGTTAAAGCGGGCGCGCGGGAGGCGCGGCCTTGACATACTCGGGAAGCTCCAGAAAAACACGAATATAGACATAAAGATACACAACGATGATTTTCCGGACATCAGAGAGGTGGACGCCAAGCTTGTCAAGCTTGGCAAGGTGCTTAACGCGAAGATATTTACCAACGATTATAATCTTAATAAAGTTTCCGAGATACAGGGCGTGAGGGTGTTGAACGTGAATGAGCTCGCGAACGCGTTGAGGCCGGTTGTATTGCCGGGTGAGCAGATGGACATACGGCTCGTAAAGGAAGGCAAGGAGTACAATCAGGCGGTCGGTTATCTTGAGGACGGGACCATGGTGGTGGTGGACAACGCCAGGCGCCAGATAGGCCAGGCCGTCCGCGTGGTGGTTGGGAGCGTGCTGCAGACAGCCGCCGGCAGGATGATATTCGCCAAGCTGCCCGAAGACATAAAAAAATAATCAATGATGAGGAAGTCATATATCAAGGTATCGGCCATTGTCCCCAGCGCAGGCAAGGGGAGACGGTTTAAATCACGCGTACCCAAGCCTTACATAGATCTCGGCGGCAAGCCCATACTCGCGCGCACCCTCCTGGTCCTTTCGAGGAATAAAAGAGTGAGCGAGATACTTGTCGCCGTCGAGAGAAATAAGGTGAATGAGGTAATGCGCGGGATAATATACAGATATAAGATAAAGAAGGCAAGGGTTGTCATCGGCGGCAAGGAGCGGGGCGATTCGGTATATAACGCGCTGAAAAAGGTCTCGCCGGACGCGGGATATGTCCTGATCCACGACGGCATAAGGCCTTTTATCACGGATGACCTGATAAGGATTTCTCTGGCGGCGGCGATAAAACACGGAGCCAGCGTGGCCGCGGTCCCCCTGAAGCCGACTTTGAAGTTTTCCAAAAAAGGGAAATTCGTGGAATATACCCCTCAAAGAGGAGATTACTGGGAGGCCCAGACCCCGCAGGTTTTTAAAAGAGGATTGATAGAGAAGGCGTACGAGCTGGCCAGGCGAAAAAACATAAAGGCGACTGACGACGCCATGCTTGTGGAAAGGCTTGGCGTGAAGCCGAGGATCGTGATGGGGTCGTATTCCAACATAAAGATCACGACAAGAGAAGATCTGGAATTGGCTAAGGCGCTATTGAGGAGCTAATCATGAGAGTCGGGATTGGTTATGATATACACAGGTTTGTGGAAGGCAGGCCTCTTGTGCTGGGAGGGGTCGAGATACCTCATGTGATGGGCCTGGAGGGTCATTCTGACGCGGACGCGCTCCTGCACGCCGTATGCGACGCCATGCTCGGCGCGGCCGGGCTCGATGACATAGGATGCCAGTTTCCTGTTGACGACGACAGGTATGCCGGGATTTCGAGCCTGGAACTTTTAAAGCAGACCATGAATAAGATTAAATCAAAGGGGTTTCGCGTGGATTACGTTGATTCCGTCCTTATATTGGAAGAGCCCAAGATAGCGCATTTCAAGGATAGGATGAAAGAGGAGATGGCGAGGGCGTTAGAGATAAGTAAAGATAAGGTTAATATAAAGGCGACCACGCAGGAAGGCGTCGGCGCGATAGGAAGAGGAGAGGCCGTGGCCGCGTACGCGGTCGTGTCATTAGCGTGAGCATCCAAATCTATAACACTATCACCAGGGAAAAAAGACCATTTGAGCCGATAAAGGACGGGGAAGTGGGGATGTATGTCTGTGGGCCGACTGTTTACGACGCGCCGCATATCGGGCACGCGAGAAGCGCTTACGTATTCGATGTCATACGCCGGTATTTCGAGTACAAGAAATATAAAGTGATGTTTGTCAGGAACGTCACTGATGTCGACGATAAGATAATCAATAAGGCAAGAGAGGAATTCAGGGGAGAGGATTTAAACAGCGCGGTCAAAAAGGTTTCCGACAAGTACCTAAAGATCTATCACGATTACATGGATGAATTGGGCATGATGAAGCCCCATAAGGAGCCCAAGGCTACTGAGTATATCAATAAGATGGTGGGTTTCATAAAGACGCTGATTGAGCGCGGCGCGGCCTATGAGTCAGGCGGCGACGTGTATTTAGACGTGCGGAAGGCCAAAGATTACGGCAAATTATCGAATCAGAGTTTTGAGATGTTGGAATCAGGCGCCAGGGTCGCGCCCGGGGAAAATAAAAAAGACCCGCTCGATTTCGCGCTGTGGAAAAAGGCCAAGGAAGACGAGCCGTCGTGGCCGAGCCCCTGGGGCAAGGGCAGGCCTGGCTGGCACATAGAATGCTCTGTGATGAGCTCGGATATACTTGGAAACGAGTTTGACATACACGGAGGGGGGATAGACCTGATATTCCCGCACCATGAGAACGAGATCGCGCAGTCAGAAGGCGCGGGCAAAAAATTCGCCAGATACTGGATCCACAACGGCCTGTTGACCATCAACAAGGAAAAGATGGCCAAGTCGCTGGGGAACTTCATAACGATAGAGGACGTGCTGAAGAAATACCCGGCGGATGCGCTTAAAATATTATTTTTACAGACGCATTACTCGCATCCGGTGGATTTTTCGTGGGAGAGGATGGACGAGGCGAAAAAGGCGGCGGAGAGGTTTTATATACTGTTGGAAAAGTTTAAGGACACAAGGACAGAAGGACACAAGGACACAAGTCGAGAAATAGATGAGTTTAAAGAGAGATTTGAAAGCGCGATGGACGATGATTTCAATTCGCCGGAGGCCCTGGCCGCCCTGTTTGATTTAGTTACTTATATCAATAAACATTTTGATGAGATGGATTTGGAGTACGCGAAAGACGCGCTGATGGGATTGGGTAAGGTGTTTGGGTTATTTGAAAAGGGACTTGAAGGGCCGGGGGGCGTCAATATCTCGGATCAAGAAATAGAAAATAAAATCAAGGCGAGGATAGATCATAGAAAGCAAAAGAATTTTAAAGAAGCGGATAATATTAGAAAAGAGTTGGAAGAACAAGGGATTATATTAGAAGATACAAAAGATGGTACTACTTGGAGAAGGAAATTATAGAGGAGGTTGGGCGGGCTTGAGAAAAGCCTGCGCCGGTTCGAGCGGGCAAAGAAAACACGAAAAGCAGTATGAACTGAGGGGATGAAGCTGTAGTAAAGTTTGGGAGGACAGGGGTTTGGAAGGCTTCTTTGTTTTGCGTAATCCAGGGACTATCGGACAAGTAAAGAGATTGCCTGTCAAAACAAAACAGAGTGAGGCCCAACTAAACGAAACATAAATATCTTGTCAGAACGTTTGGGCCGAACGTCCTGACAAACCCCTGTCCTCCTAAACAAATATTAGATATGAAACGACGTGGATTATTCATAACATTCGAAGGACCTGAGGGGAGCGGGAAGACAACACATTCCAGGCTCCTCGCGGAATTTCTCAGGAAAAAAGGCTTTAAGGTTCTGCGCACGAGAGAGCCGGGCGGGGTCAAGATAAGCGAAAAGATACGGGATATTTTACTGGACCCGGAGAATAAAAGCATGGACGGAGTCTGCGAGATGCTTTTATACATGGCGGCCAGGGCGCAGATAGTAAAAGAGCAGATACTGCCGGCGCTTAGACAGGGCAAGATAGTGATCTGCGACAGATTCATAGACGCGACCATCGCGTACCAGGGTTACGCCGGCGGCATAGACATAGGCGTCATAAAAAACATAGGCAGGCTCGTGACCAAAGGGGTGAGACAGGACCTGACTTTTTTATTGGACATAGATCCCGCCAAGGGCCTCAAAAGGGCAGGCAAGGCGAGAGACAGGATAGAGAGGAAATCCCTGGCGTATCACCGAAAAGTCAGGAATGGATATCTGGCCATTGCCCGCAAGGAACCTTCGAGGGTGAAGGTCTTATCGGCGATCGGTGAGATAGAAGACACGCAGGATCAAATCAGAAAGATAGCGTTGAGACATGTCGTTTAACAGCATAATCGGCCAAGAGAACGCCGTGAGGGCGTTAAAGGGTATAATAAAACAGGACCAGGTAAGCGGCTCGTATCTTTTTCTGGGGCCAGACGGGGTAGGAAAGCGCGCGGCGGCCATTGAATTCGCCAAGGCCGTGAACTGTCAAAAAGGAGAGCCGGACGCGTGCGACGGCTGCGCGTCCTGCGGCAAGATAATCTCCGGGAACCATCCCGACATATTCATGATAGAGAGGGAGGATGGCGCCAGCCACATAAAGATAGAAAAGATACGCGATATCATCTATCAGGCCTCCATGAAGCCTTATGAGGGCAGAAAAAAAGTTTTCATAATACGTGACGCGGAGGTGATGACCGAGGAGGCGTCAAACGCGCTTTTGAAGATCCTGGAAGAGCCGCCTCAGAATCACGTGTTGATACTTACCACCGCCTATCTGTCAGGCATGCTCCCGACCGTTCTTTCAAGGTGCAGGGTCCTGAAGTTCAATCTGGTGGGCCAGTCCCGGATACAGGAATTTTTAGTCAGGGACAGGGGGTTTACCGAGGAGGAGGCCGTGTTGTACTCGCACGCGGCCCTTGGAAGCCCAGGCAGGGCGATCGCGTTCAAAGAAAAGAATCTCCTGGCCGAAAGAGACCGCGTCCTGAACGATTTTTTCTTCAGAAAAAGGGCGCTGTTCAAGGAAGAGGTGCTGGGCGATAAGAATTATCCGGACGCCGAAGAGTCGCTCGGCATGCTTTTGTGCTGGTACAGGGACCTTTTGGTATCCAAGTTCACGGATAAAAGAGAATTATTTTTTAACATAGACAAATCCAACGACATAGCTTCTTACAGCCAGAGGTTCGGTTATCTCAAATTGGAAAAAGACATCAACAGCATAATGACCACTCTCGGATACATAAGGGGCAACGTAAACCAAAAGACGGCGTTTTTTAACATGGCGCTTGAATTAGAAAGGCAGTAATCATGGCGGTCGTGATAGAGTTGAGGATGAGGGAATCCGGAAGCGTGGTATATTATGATGCCGGCGCGGTAAAGCCCGGCGTGGGAGATTATGTCATAATAGACGCTGAGAGAGGGCAGGATTACGCCCAGGTCATAAGCGCGTCCAAGGAGGTGCCTGACGCGGAGCTGAAGAAACCGATCAGAAAGATAATACGCGTCGCCACGCCTGAGGACATGGCCCGCGTAGAGGAGAATCGCAAGCGCACCAAAAACGCGTTTCAGATCTGCCTGAAGAAGATAGAAGAGCGCAAGCTCGATATGAGGCTGGTGGACGCGGAGTATTCATTTGATGGGACAAAGCTGATATTTTATTTTACCGCGGAAGGCAGGGTTGATTTCAGGGAACTGGTGAAAGACCTGGCGCACATATTCAAGCTCAGGATAGAGCTGAAGCAGATAGGCGTCAGGGACGAGGCGAGGATGCTCGGTGGGTTTGGGCATTGCGGCAGGTCTCTGTGCTGCGCCAGTTTTTTAAAGGGCTTTGAGGCCGTGACCATAAGGATGGCGAAGGAGCAGAACCTTCCCCTGAATCCCTCGAAAATCTCCGGCGCCTGCGGCCGCCTGATGTGCTGTCTGGGGTATGAATACGAAAATTATAAAAAATATTTAAAGGGCCTGCCCCGGGAAGGCGAGAAGATAACAACGAAAGACGGGAAAGGCAGGGTCGTAAGCGTGAACGCGCTCACGCGCAGGGTCGTGGTGCAATTGGAAGAGGGCACGCAGGTGGAGGTTGATTACAATAAATGAGCAAATTTTATATTACAACCCCATTATATTACGTTAATTCGAACCCTCACATCGGGCATTCGTATACGAACGTGGCGTGCGATACCCTCGCCAGGTTCAGGAGGATGATGGGCGACGAGGTGTTGTTCGCCACCGGCACTGACGAGCACGGCCAGAAGATAAAAGAGGCCGCCCTGGCCAAAGGTCTTGAGCCAAAGGAGTTCGTGGATTCCATCGTGCCGATATTCCAGGGGCTCTGGGAGAAACTGTCCATATCTTACGATGATTTTATCCGGACCACAGAGCCGAGGCATGAGAAGGTGGTGAAAGACATACTGGAGATGCTGCGCGGGAACGGGGACCTGTATGAAGGCGAGTACAGCGGCTGGTACTGCACGCCGTGCGAGGCGTTTTGGACAGAGTCCCAGCTTGTAGAAGGCAATTGCCCTGACTGCGCCAGGCGGGTCGAACACATAAAAGAAAAGAATTTTTTCTTCAGGCTTTCAAAGTACCAGGATTGGCTCATGGATTATATAAATTCGCATGAGGATTTCATTTTACCCGTAACGAGGCGGAATGAGATATTGGGTTTTTTGAAAAATCCCCTGAATGACCTGTGCGTGTCCAGGCCCAAGGCCAGGCTTTCCTGGGGCATAGAGATCCCGTTCAGCGGCGATCACGTGACTTATGTCTGGTTTGACGCGCTCCTGAATTACATAAGCCTGTGCGGTTACGGTTCTGACCAGGCCAGGTTTAAAAAATTCTGGCCCGCTGACCTGCATGTGATAGGCAAGGACATCCTGAGGATGCACGCGGTCAATTGGCCCATAATGCTGCGCGCCGCCGGATTGGAAATGCCGAAGACCATATTCGCGCACGGCTGGTGGAAGGTCGGCGCCGATAAGATGTCGAAATCAAAAGGCAACGCCGTGAATCCGATCGAGATGGTGGACAGGTTCGGTGTGGACGCGTACAGATTTTTTCTTTTAAGGGAGGTCCCCTTCGGCGTTGACGGGTCTTTCGCGGAAGACAGTCTCATTGGCAGGATAAACAGCGATCTCGCGAACGACCTGGGAAATCTGCTTCACAGGACATTGTCCATGATAGAGAAATATTTCGCGGGGGTCGTGCCGGAGCGCAGAGACGCGAACGCCACGGATGATCTTTCCAGGGCGCTCATCGAGAAGGCCTCCCGTTTGGGAGGGGAGGTCAAAAAAAATCTTGATAAAATTGATTTCAGCCAGGCCCTTATTAATATCTGGGAGGTAATAAATACGGCCAATAAATTCATAGAGCAGAAGGCGCCGTGGAAATTGTCAAAAGAAAACAGGATGGATGAGTTAAAAGACATGATGCATGATCTGTATGAGGTCCTGAGGGTCGTGTCCGCGGCGATATCGCCTTTCATGCCGGAGACCTCAGGGAGGATGGCGCGCCAGCTCGGCCTCGAGGCCGCGGGGAGAAGGGATTGGAAAGAATTATCCTGGGGCCTGGCAAGGCCCGGTACGAAGGTCAATAAAGGAGAACCTCTTTTTCCGAGGATAGAGATTAAATAAGGAGTTTTTATGCGGAAGATATATCTGGACCATAACGCGACCACGCCCATGCGCAAGGAAACGCTCGACGCCATGATGCCGTATCTCACGGAAGAATACGCCAACGCCTCCAGTGTGTATTCATTCGGCCAAAGGGCGCGCAAGGCGGTGGAGGAGTCAAGGGAAAAGATAGGCGCGGCTATCGGTACCGAGGGCGCGGATGTAGTATTTACTTCGGGCGGCACCGAAGCGGACAATTTCGCCATAAAAGGCGTTGCCCTGGCCAATCTTAACAAGGGCAGGCATGTCATAACAACCGGCATAGAGCACCTGGCTGTCCTGGAACCCTGCAGGTTCATAGAAAAAGAGCTGGGTTTCGATGTGACTTATCTGCCTGTTGATAAATACGGCGTAGTGGACATGGATGCCCTGAAGGACGCCATAAGAAAAGACACTATCCTGATATCCGTGATGTCCGCGAATAACGAGACAGGCACGCTTCAGCCCATAAAAGAAATCGGCAGGATCGCGAAAGACCGCAAGATATGTTTTCATACGGACGCGGTGCAGGTATTGGGCAAGGAGCGCGTGGACGTGGAGGAATTGGGCGTCGACCTGTGTTCTTTTTCAGCCCACAAGTTGAACGGGCCAAAAGGCATCGGGGCATTGTACGTGAGGAAAGGCGTGAAGATCATGCCTTTCCAGCAGGGCGGGCATCACGAGAGAAACAGGCGCGCCGGCACTGAGAACGTGGCCGGCATAGTAGGTTTCGCGAAGGCGCTGGAGATCGCCGGCAGCGGCATGGAAAAGACGGACAGCCATCTGAAAAAGCTTTCCGGGAAAATGCTGGACGGCCTGAAGGGCCGCGTCAAGGAGATATACCTTAACGGTCATCCTGAAAAACGACTTTCCAATACCCTGAACATCAGTTTTAAATACATAGAAGGGGAATCGCTGGTCCTGAATTTTGATTTGAAAGGCATTTACGCCTCTACGGGTTCCGCCTGCACATCCGGCTCCCTTGAGCCGTCGCACGTCCTGGCCGCGATAGGCGTTCCGCCTGACCTCAGCCAGGGCTCTGTGAGATTTTCGTTCGGTTACGAGAATACCGAAGAGGAAGTGGATTATTGCCTGGCTGAAATCCCGCCCATCGTGGAGCGCCTCAGAAAAATGTCTCCTTTATGCTGATAGATACCCATTGCCACCTGGATTTCAAGGATTTCGACGAAGATAGGAATGAGGTCCTGGAGCGTTCGAGGCGCGCGGGGGTAAAGGCCATAATAAATGTCGGTTCGTCCATGGAGGGCTCCAGGAGGTCCATGGAGCTTGCCCGGGCAAACGATCTTATTTTCGCGTCAATAGGGATACATCCGCACGAGGCGGATAAGATATGCCCCGGGGATCTGGAGATCTTTGAGGGATTTTTTTCCGCGCCGAAGGTCCTGGCCGTCGGGGAGATAGGCCTGGATTATTATAGAGACATGTCCTCGCGCGCGAATCAAAAAAAGTTATTCGCGGCGCTCCTGGAAAAGGCGAGGCGGAAAGACCTGCCGGTGATAGTGCATGACCGGGAGGCGCACGAAGACACGCTGTCGATCTTAAAAGACGTCATGGGCGATAAGATCAGGGGCGTGATGCATTGTTTTTCAGGGGATGAGGCCTTCCTGTCAAGGTGCCTGGATGCCGGGCTTCACGTTTCTTTCACATGTAACATCACCTTCAAGAACGCCCAGGGCCTGCGGGACATGGTGAGGCTGGCCCCGATGGACAGGATTTTCGTTGAGACAGACGCGCCGTTTCTGGCCCCTCAGGACCACCGGGGCAGGCGCAACGAGCCGGGTTTTGTCAGATACGCCGCCGAGGAGATCGCGAGGATAAAGGGGCTGAGTTTTGAGGAGACGGCGAGAATCACGACAGAAAACGCGGAAAGGCTTTTTAGGCCGGGATGACATGGATTTTATAAGAAAAGAACGAAGATATATCGTGATGGCCTTTTTTATATTGCTGATAACCGCGTTGAATCTCGGTCACGGTCAGAAAAGGCACGTCGATGAGAAGGGTGTCTTGTCCGCCAAGACAATCGGGGAGCTCGGCATCACAGAAGACAAGATAAAGGCGTTTTTCGAGTCTGACAGGCCGCTCGCGAGAGTTTTTAAATATGGTTTCATGGCTGTCATGTCCGCGTTCCTGCTTGGCATCCTGTTGAACCTGAGGGTCATTGTCAGGAAAGGAGACGCCATATTTAAAATAGACCCGGGCAGGGCGCCCGTGGCCTGGTCAAGCTACGATATATTAAAGGTGGTGATAATCATAGTATTCAGCGGTTACGCGCTGAACGCGTTCGAACATTTCACGCTGAAGCCGTTTAATGTCTCCCTGGATTCCAATCTCCTGGTCATAGTCAATACCTTCCTCATAGACGCGATAGCCGTTCTGGTCATACTGTATTTTGTCATGGTCAAATACGGGAAGGGCGTTGATTCCCTGGGCTTGAAATCGGCCGGCATCCATAAAAATATACTCGTCGGGATCGCCGCGTACGCGTTTATCCTGCCGACGCTTTTGGCCATATTGATTTTATCGATGCTGCTCATGGATTTTCTCGGATACAAGCCGCCCCCTCAGCCGGTGTTCGATCTTTTTCTCGAGGAGAAAAGGAGCAATGTCATCCTGTTTCTGACTATCTTCGTCTCGGTGCTCGGGCCGATGATAGAGGAGATTTTTTTCAGGGGTTTTTTGTACGGGGCCGTGAAAAAACGTTTCGGCATCGCCGCGGGCGTGATCCTGAGCGCGGCGTTATTCAGCGCCCTGCACACCAACATAATAGGATTTTTGCCCATAATGGCGCTGGGCGTATTGATGGCGTATCTTTACGAGACAACGGGTTCGCTCGTGGCGTCGATAACGGTGCACGTGCTCCACAACTCGCTGATAGTGAGTTTCGTGTTTTTGATAAAGGAGCTGATAAAGTGAGCGCGAAGGTCTCCATAGTAAAATGCAGGACCTATGACAGGGAAGATGTGCGGCGCGGCGTGAAAAAGGCGCTGGACCTTTTAGGCGGCATCACCCAGTTTATAAAAAAGGGCGACAGGGTCCTGATCAAGCCGAACTTGCTTTCGGCAAGACCTGTCGAGGATAATGTCTGTACCAATCTCGAGGTGATAAGGGCGGTTGTCAGATTGGTCAGGGAGGCGGGCGGCATGCCTTTGATAGGGGACAACCCGGGCGGGTCCGTCAGTCCGAAAAAAGTATACGAAGATTCCGGTATCGCCGCCCTGGCGGCGGAAGAAAAGGCGGAGCTCAAGGAGGTCGAAAACGTTAAGATGGTCAATGGTATCCCCATGGCCTCTTACTTGTTCGAATGCGACAAGATTATAAATCTGCCCAAGATGAAGACCCACAGCCTGATGGGGTTGACGGGCGCGGTGAAAAACATGTACGGCATGGTAGCGGGCCTTTATAAGACACAGAGGCACAAGGATTTTCCGGCGCCGGCTGATTTTGCCAAGGTGCTGGCGGATGTGTTCGAGATAAAAAAACCGGCCTTGTCGTTAATGGACGGGATTATCTCGATGGACAGGGAGGGGCCATCGTCCGGCAGACTGCGCAATACCTGGCTCTTGATCGCGAGCGAAGACGGCGTCGCGTTAGACAGCGTGTTCTCGGCCTTGATAGGGATGAAGCCCTTGGACTTGCTGACAACGAGGGAGGCGCATAAGAGAGGGCTGGGAGAAGCGGATTTGGGGAACATAGAAATCCTCGGAGGCGCGCTGGAAGATCACATGATAGAGGGTTTTGAACTGCCCGGCACCGGAAAGATAATAGGTATCCTGGGGCCTTTCGCTGGATTCGCGGCGTCTTTTGTGAGATTTCAGCCGCGCATAAATCAGAGACGCTGCAGGAAATGCCGCGTCTGCCTTCAGTCCTGTCCGGTATACGCCATTATCATAGACGAAAAAAGACAGTTTATCGATCCGGGAAAATGTCTCAGGTGCATGTGTTGTCACGAGGTCTGCCCTTACAAGGCGATTGAATTAAAAAGGAACGCGCTGGCGAGGGCCTTTGGGTTATAAGACCATGTTATTGGAACCGATCAATTGGCGGAACAAAAAAATTATCTTTATTGACCAGACAGAGCTGCCCGCGAGATTAAAATACGCGCGATGCGGCGATATCGACGCGCTTTGCGAGGCGATAAAGAAACTGAGGATACGGGGCGCGCCGCTCATAGGCGTGGCCGTGGCGTTAGGTTTCGCCCTGGCCTGCGTGAGATCCGAGGCAAAGACAAGACAGGCGCTTGTCAGGGACCTGGACAGCGCGGCCAATAAACTCCGCGCCACGAGGCCCACGGCGGTAAATCTGTTTTGGGCGCTCTTGAGGATGGAAAAAAAGTTCGAGCGTATCAGGTCTCTTAAGGTGTCTTTGATAAAGAGGGCGATCCTGAAAGAGGCCCTTGATATCCTGGAGGAAGACAGGAGGATGTGCCTCGCTATAGGTAAAAACGGGGCCAGGCTGATAAAAAACGGTGACGTGATACTCACGCATTGTAACGCGGGCATGTTGGCGACGGCCGGGCAGGGGACGGCGCTGTCTGTATTGTATGAGGCGAAGAGACAAGGCAAGCGATTCAAGGTCTTCGCCGATGAGACAAGGCCCCTGATGCAGGGGTCACGGCTTACCATGTGGGAGCTCATGAAAAACGGCGTTGACGCGACGCTTATCTGCGACGACATGGCCGCGAGCGCGATGCGGAATAAAGGGATCACGAAGGTTATCGTGGGCGCTGACAGGATCGCGGCAAACGGCGACGCCGCCAACAAGATAGGCACTTACGGCGTCGCGATCCTGGCGAAATATCACAGAGTGCCTTTTTACGTGGCCGCGCCCGGCTCGACGATAGACAGGAATATACCGTCGGGGAAATACATACCCATAGAAGAAAGAAAAAAGGAAGAGCTTTTGCGTGTCGGTTCAAAGCGGACCGCGCCCGTTAACGCCAGGGTCTTCAACCCGGCGTTCGACGTCACGCCAGCGGATTTGATATCCGCGATAATAACGGACAAAGGTATTTATGCGCCTGGACAGATTGGGAGAATTTGATTTTATACGCAGGGTTTCCAGGGGGATAAACCTGTCCGGTGATACGATAAAAGGCATCGGCGACGACGCGGCTGTCCTCAGGTATAAAAAAGACGCGTATCTGTTGTTTACGACAGACATGCTCGCGGAGGGAAGGCATTTTCATAAAAGCCACAGGCCGTATCTTGTGGGCAGGAAGTCCGTATCGTGCAATATAAGCGATATAGCGGCGATGGGCGGCAGGCCCGCCTTCTGCTTGATCTCTTTAGGCGCGCCGGGAGGATTGGATATAAGGTACGCGGATGAATTGTACAGGGGGATAAAAGACGCCGCGGGAGAATTCAGCGTGGACGTGGTCGGCGGCGATACTGTCGGTTCGGATAAGATAGTGATAAGCGTGGCCATGCTGGGCGTGGTCGAGAGAAATAACCTGGTGTCCCGCGCGGGCGCCAAAAGAGGAGACGCGATCTTTCTGACAGGGAGCGTCGGCGGTTCGATAAAGGGCAGGCACCTTGATTTCACGCCCCGCTTAAAAGAGGCGAGATTTTTAGTCAGGAATTTTAAGATTAATTCAATGATAGACGTCTCTGACGGCCTCGCGGCCGATCTGAATCATATATTGGAATCGAGCGGGGCCGGCGCGGTCATACACGAAAAAGATATCCCTGTCTCAAGCGCGGCCAGGGGATTTGATTCAGCCATCAGGGACGGCGAGGATTTCGAGCTGATCTTTACCCTGCCGGAGAGCCAGGCGGGGAGATTGGTCAAAAAGTGGCCTTTTAGGACGCGGCTTTCCAGGATCGGAGACATAGCCGCCGGCAAAAAAGGTCTTTGTTTGGTGAGAAAAAATAATAAAACAGAAAAGATAAGGCCGTCAGGTTATGTCCATTTTTAGCGATTCTCCGCGGGAGACAATGTTGATAGGCAAAAAACTGGCCAAGGGCCTGAAACCTGGCGACGTGATAGCCCTTTCCGGCGACCTTGGAAGCGGCAAGACCACCTTTACCAAGGGCGTGGGTGAGGGGCTTGGCGTGAAAGACAGCGGGCGCATAAACAGCCCCACGTTTGTCCTGATGCGGGAATACTACGGGAAAATCCCGTTATATCATTTTGATCTATATCGCTTGGACAGCGTCAAGGACATAGAAGACCTCGCGATAGAAGAGTATATTTACGGAGACGGCGTCACTATCATAGAGTGGGCGGATAAGATAAAAGAGATCCTGCCGAAGGGGCGTCTGTCCGTGGATCTCGCGGTCAAGGGCGAAAGCCGGAGAGAGGTAAAGATTGAGGATTCTAGGGATTGACACGAGTTCTTTGGTGTTGAGCGTCGCGGTAAGCGAAGACGGGGGGATCATCAGGGAGGAATCGTATTCGCTCGACAGAAAACATTCCAGCCTGCTCATCCCGAAAATAAAAGAGCTCCTGAGAAAAACGCGGTCAGGCATCGATAAGATAGATGGTTTTGTCGTTGGTCTTGGCCCGGGGTCTTTTACCGGCATGCGCATAGGAGTGAGCGCCGTAAAGGGGTTCGGCGTTGCCACCGGGAAGCCGTGCGTCGGGGTCGCCAGCATCGACGCCATGGCCATGAACGCGGAGGCGGACGGCGTCATCGTGCCGATAATAGACGCCAAGAGACAGCAGGTCTACGCGGCCGTGTACGATAAAAAAAGAGATAAGATAGTCAGGAGATCGGAGTACCTGCTATTGCCCGTGGAAGAAGTGTTAAAAAAAATAAAAGGCCCGGTGATTTTTCTGGGAGACGGGGCGGGCCTTTACAGGGGGCAGATAGAAAGATTAAATGAAAAGGCGGTCTTTTTGGATGAAAGATACTGGTATCCCAGGGCTTCTAACTTGATAAAATTGGGATTGACTAAGATTAAAAAGGCCAAGGCGCCCGGTCTGGATAAGCTCGCGCCGATATACCTGTATCCTGACGACTGTCAGATAAAAAGGGGACGATGAGATTTTACAGGCCCACATTCGCGGAAATCGATTTAGAGGCGATACGGTATAATCTGAATATCGTGAACCAGATCGTCGGTAATGATACAAAGATACTCGGCGTGGTAAAGGCCGACGCTTACGGCCACGGCATGAGAGAGGTCTCGAGGGCGATAATCGATTACGTGGATTATTTCGGCGTGGCGTCTTTGGACGAGGCCGGGGTATTGCGCGGCATTGGGATAAAAAAACCGATACTGGTCGTGGGGGCCATATTGCCCGGGGAGGCGGAGGGCGTGCTGAGGTTCAACGCGGTGCAGACCGTGTCCGATATCAGCGTCCCGAAAATGCTTTCCGCCCTGGCCCGCAGGAAAAACAGAAAAATAAAGGTACACGTGAAGATAGACACGGGCATGGGGCGTCTCGGTTTCTGGCACGAAGAGGCGGCCAGGTTCGTGCGGGAGATATTTTCTCTGAAAAATATTATCATAGACGGCATCTTCACGCATTTTCCCAGCGCCGAGGCGGACAGGGTATTCACCCAGGGCCAGATAGATAATTTCAGGGCGCTGATAGAGGAATTGTGGAAGAGGGGCATAGATATACCAGTAAAGCATACCGCGAACAGCATGGGCCTTATAGATTTCAAGGCCAGCCACATGAACATGGTGAGGCCCGGCCTCATGATGTACGGGATGTATCCTAAAGAGGCGCTGATGAAAAACATGGTCCTGAGGCAGGCGCTGACCCTGAAGACAAGGATCACTTATCTCAAGAAAGTGCCTAAAGGCCGAGGCGTGAGTTATGGGCGTACATACGTGACAAAAAGACCTACGAGGATCGCGACCATACCGGTAGGTTACGGAGACGGTTATTCAAGGCATCTTTCAAATAAAGGAGAGGTATTGATAAAAGGCCGGCGCGCGGCCATAATAGGCAGGGTCTGCATGGACATGTGCATGGTGGATGTCAGCCGGATAAAGAATGTGAAGGTCGGGGATGAGGCGGTCCTTATAGGCAGGCAGGGAAACGAGATAATAAGGGCGGAGGACATAGCCAGGATTACCAATACCATTCCTTACGAGGTTGTCTGTAATATAGGACATAGGGTTCCGAGGGTATACAAGTAGAAAAGGTCCCTCGTCCCGAGCCGCAGGCAAGTAAAAATGATGCGGCGAGTGGACTTCGGGATCAAATTTTGCCGCGCAAAATTTGGGAGGATAGTCATGTCAGATGGAGTTTTTTTGACAAAACAGGGATTTGAGAAACTTAAAGAGGAACTGAGGATTCTCAAGACACAGAAACGCAAGGAAATAGCCAATGCCCTGGAAAAGGCCAGGCAGCTGGGCGATCTGAGCGAGAACGCGGAATACGATTCAGCCAAGCAGGCGCAGGCCATAAACGAAAAAAGGATCATGGAGCTTGAGATAAAGCTCGCCACGGCCAGGATATTGGACGAGAATAGCGTTTCCACCGATAAGGCATATATAGGAGCCACGTTGAAATTGGTTGATATCGATTCAAAGGAAGAACTGGTTTACAAGCTCGTCACAGAGGATGAGGCCGATTTCAGCGAAGGCAGGGTTTCCGTATCTTCGCCCGTGGGCAAGGCCCTGCTGGGACTGAAAAGAGGGGATATAGCCAATATAAAGGTGCCGTCAGGGGTTTTGAAATACAGGGTAGTGGATATTTCAAGATAGCTAAGTTGACAAAAGGAGTATTGCTTGGGTGTCAACTTAGGCGGAAATGGGTAAAATTCCTATTGTAATTTTGCTTTAAAAGTGGGATAATACGGTTTCAACGGCCAAAGAGGTTAAACCGGCCAAGACGAGAGGAGATTTTATGCGCATCAATAAGTCAGGGTTTTTTACGGTCATGGTATTGGCGTTAGTCGTTGCCGCGACTGCGGTTGCCGGCGCCGCTTCACAGCAGTTCGCGGCGAAGGTTAACGGCGTGGGCATAAAGACATTAACCTTGGACGCCGCTGTCAATAATTTCATAGAAAACCAGAAGATGTTCGGAGTGACAGTCAAGGAAGAGGAAAAGGGAAAATTGAGGACGGAAATATTGGATCAGCTGGTCGCGGCCGAGCTTTTATATCAGCAGAGCCAGAAGGCGGGTCTAGGGGATTTGGCCAAGCAGATAAGCGATGAGTACGAGAACATAAAAAAGGGCTTTGGCTCAGAGGCGGAGTTCAAGAAGATCCTGAAGGAAAAGAGTATAAAAGAGGCTGATTTGAAAGAAGACGTAAAGAAAGGCATTTACATAAACACCTTCCTGGAGACAAAGGTCTTCCCTAATCTCAACGTGACCGAAGAGGCCAAGAAACAGGAATATGAGACTAACAAGGACAAGCTCAATGTGCCTGAGTCGGTAAGGGCAAGCCACATATTGATAAAGGCGGCCGCTGACGCGAACGAAGAGGTCAAAAAGGCGGCGAAAGATAAGATAGAGGCGTTGAGACAAAGGCTGGCGGCCGGAGAGGATTTCGCGGCGCTCGCCAAGGAAAATTCCGAAGACGGCACGGCCAGTAACGGCGGGGACCTGGGTTATTTTAAAAGAGGGGACATGGTAAAATCTTTCGAGGATGTCGCGTTCACCATGGAAAAAGACCAGATAAGCGCCGTCATAGAGACGCAGTTTGGTTATCACGTGTTAAAGGTGATGGACAAGAAACCGGCCCGCACCCTGACTTATGAAGAGGTCAGCGAGGACATAGGAAAATTTTTATTGAATAAGCTCAAAAGAGACGAAGTCAACAAGGTAGTGGAGTCTCTCAAGAAGACGGCGAAGATAGAGATGCTGTAGCCCGCGGCGCAAAACCTCGAGGTGTAAAAGTCATGCACAGCGATATTATCAGAAAAGGTGTTTCAAAGTCCGGGAACAGGGCGCTCTTGTACGCAACGGGCGTGACCAAGGACGATTTGAATAAGCCGTTCATAGGGATTGCTTCCAGTTTTAGCGATCTGGTGCCGGGCCACATAAACATGCGTTCCCTGGAGAGGGCTGTTGAAAACGGGGTTTACGCGGGCGGCGGGAGACCGTTTGTCTTCGGCGTGCCGGCGATATGCGACGGCATCGCGATGGGCCACGCCGGCATGAGATATTCCCTGGCTTCAAGGGAGCTCATAGCGGATGAGATAGAGACGATGGCGGGCGCGTATTCGCTTGACGGACTGGTACTTCTGACTAACTGCGACAAGATTACCCCGGGCATGCTCATGGCGTGCGTCAGGATCAACGTGCCTACTATAGTGGTTACAGCCGGGCCCATGCTTACAGGCATGTGCGACGGCAGGCGGTTGGATCTTGTAAGGGATACGTTCGAGGCCATAGGAAGGTATAAAAAAGGCGAGATCGGGAAAAAAGATTTGGATGAATTGGAGATGAACGCCTGTCCCGGGCCCGGTTCCTGTCAGGGGCTTTACACGGCCAATACCATGAATTGTCTTACGGAGACGATGGGCATGTCCTTGATAGGCTGCGGCACGTCCCTGGCCGTGTCGAGTAAAAAGGTAAGGATCGCTTTTGAGAGCGGCAGGCGCATAGTCGAGCTGGCGATAAAATCGATAAGGCCGCGTTCCATACTGAATAAAAACGCGATCCTGAACGCTATAATGGTGGACATGGCGCTGGGCGGTTCCACTAATACGGTCCTGCATCTCACGGCGATAGCGAAGGAAGCCGGCGTGGGTCTGGAGCTTGACGCGTTCGATAAATTGTCCAGGACTACCCCGAAGATATGCGACCTGAGGCCTTCGGGGGAATATTTTCTGGAAGACCTCGAGAA
>JBAZOA010000017.1:0-20504 GCA_041648935.1 Candidatus Omnitrophota bacterium
CTTCGGGGTTCCGGGTCACCGGGTCGCCGGGGATCACTACCTTTGAAGGGCATGAGAGGGCGTTTGTTAAGGTGCAGGACGGATGTGATAATACGTGCTCGTATTGCAAGGTAAGGATAGTCAGGGGGCCTTCAAGGAGCAGACCTTATAAAGAAATAATAAGGGAATGCGAGCGTCTCGTGAAGAATAATTTCAAGGAAATAGTGCTCACGGGCATATGCCTTGGCGCGTACGGCAGGGACCTTTCTGAAAAAAAAGACCTGACCGCGCTGATAAAAGAGCTTTGCGGGATAGAGGGGGAATGGCGCTTGCGCCTGAGTTCGATAGAGCCGAGAGACGTTACTCCCAGTTTGATAGAAATGTTCAGGTCGCTGGACAGGCTGTGCAAGCATCTGCCCATGCCTTTTCAGAGCGGGGATGACGGGGTCCTGAAGAGGATGCGCAGGCCTTATAAGGCGGGAGATTATCTGAGTATCATTTCTGATGTACGGAAAGAGATCCCTGATGTCGCGATAAGCACCGATATGATGGTGGGGTTTCCCGGAGAGACAGAAAAGGCGTTTCGGAACACGGTGGATTTCCTGAAAGAGGCGCGGCCCATGCGCGCGCACGTGTTCCCGTTTTCAAGCAGGAAGGGTACCGCGGCCCACGGATATGAGGATGATGTCCCTCTGGCCGTGAAAAAGAAAAGGGAAGAGGCGCTGTCGGCCCTCACGAAAAAACTGGCGCTGGAATTCGCGCGAGGGTTTATCGGCAGAGAGGCGGAAGTCCTCATAGAAGGCGTGAGGGGCGGGGATGGTTTGTTGTCCGGCTATACGGACAGATATATAAAGGTACGCGTGGATGCCCCCGACGCCTTTAAATCCAGAATAGTTAATTGCCGGCTCACCTTGACAAACCGGGAAGTGTGTGGTATACTTCTTTCATCTTAATTTTTATTTCCTCATTTTATCATTTTAAAATATGCCGCAGATTAAATTTAATTGGGTTGATATCGTTTTTATAACTCTATTAGTTAGAATATGTTACATAGCTTTTAAAAATGGGGTTCTGCCCGAGTTTTTTAAGCTATTGGGCCTATGGACAGGGTTTGTTCTTTCGTGCAATAATTACGCCTTGTTGAGCGGTTTTTTGGCCAGGCACACAAAATTGAACGCCACTAATTTGGACGTCCTGTCATTTTCGTTGATATTTTTTTGCGGGGTTCTCGCGTTCAAGTTATTGAATATTGGTACGGGCAAGCTTTTGAAGTTAGGGGAAGGCGTTTCCTTGCCTAATAAGATAGTGGGTCTGGCGTTCGGTCTTGTGAGAGGGTTTTTATTGATAGGGTTTTTATATACCATATCCGTCAACAGTCCTTTTGATTATCTGTCCAAGAGCGCTAAAGATAAGTCTTTCTCAGGTCAGTACGTGTCAGGCATATCTTCTTTCGCGTATGAGAGCGGCATGAGCGTTTACCCGTGGAAGAGGAATGACACGCCGTTCGTCACATTGTTAGGAAAATAAAAAAACAGGGGGTTTTCGTGAAGCTAAGGGAAATTTATAAAAACGCGGTGCGTTTCGGAATGGAAATGGATCCCAGGGGTCTGGAAAAAGTGAAAAAAGAACTGGTGAGAGCTCAGAAGGAGTATGATAAATTGAGCTTGAAAGACAAGGAATTTTATGATAAGGAACGGCTGGATAATCCTTACAGCGATACCAGGATACTGCTGGGTAAAGATGACGCTGAGGTGAAGATTATTCTCGCCGGCATAGATATAGAGGTAGGCGAGGTGCTCCTGGCCGACAGGCTGAGGCAAAAAGGGGAGAAGATAGACCTGCTGTTGACGCATCATCCCGAAGGCATGGCGCTGGCGGGATTTTACAACGTGATGTACATGCAGATCGACATATTGAATAAGATGGGCGTGCCCATCAACGTGGCGGAATCCATGATGCTCGAGAGGATAAAAGAGGTGGAGAGGAGAGTCATGCCCGCGAATCACACGCGCGCGGTGGACGCCGCGAAACTGCTGGATATTAATTTCATGACGTGCCACACGCCGGCCGATAACTGCGTCACCACCTATCTGCAGAAACTTATCGACGCCAAGAAGCCATACGAGCTCGGAGACATAATCGAGATCCTGAGGGACATACCGGAATATAAAGAGGCGGCGAAACAGGGCGCGGGGCCCAAGATCATAATAGGCGACGCGTCCCGCAAGGCAGGCAGGGTGTTCGTGGAGATGACAGGCGGGACAGAGGGCTCGAAGGAGATATTCAAGAAGCTGGCCGAGGCGGGCGTGTCCACCCTGGTATGCATGCATCTCAGCGAGGAGCATTTCAAGAAGGCGCAGGAAGAGCGCATAAACGTGGTAATAGCTGGACACATAGCGAGCGATACGGTGGGGCTTAATATCATGCTGGATGAATTGGAGAAGAAGTCCAAGTTCAGGATATTGACGTGTTCCGGTTTTCGCAGGGTTACCAGAAAGAAATAATGGGAAAGATCCCGGAAAATATACTGAACGAGATACAGGATAAATGCGACATAGTCGAGGTCATATCCAGCTACGTGCCTTTAAAGCAGGCGGGCAGGAATTTCAGGGCTAACTGTCCGTTCCATCACGAGAAGACCCCGTCTTTCATGGTGAGTCCCGACAAGCAGATATATCATTGTTTCGGCTGTAATTCCGGCGGCAACGTGTTTAATTTCATAAAAGAATACGAGAAGATAGATTTTATAGAAGCGGTAAAGATGCTGGCTGAGAAGACGGGCGTGAAGCTGCCCGAGTATAAGAGAGACAAGGGAGAGGATTCTTCCATAGTAAGCGATACATATACCGTGAATGACGTGGCGGGCAAGTATTACGCCGGTCTCCTGGAAAAGGCGGCCGCGGGCTCAGAGGTCAGGCGCTATGTGGAAAAAAGAGGCCTGGACAGCCAGACGTTGAGGAAATTCAGGGTCGGATACGCTGATTCCTCATGGAGAGGCCTTACTGACTATCTGTCAAGCAGGGGCATAAAGGATGACGTGGCGATGAGGGCGGGGTTGAGCCTGAAAGGCAAGGAAGGGTCATGTTACGATCTTTTCAGGAACAGGGTGGTGTTTCCGATATGCGACGTGAGGGACAGGATAATAGGTTTCGGCGCCAGGGTATTGGACGATTCTCTTCCCAAGTACATAAATTCCCCGGAAACAGCCGTCTATAAAAAGGGCCTGCACCTGTACGGTTTGAATTTCGCCAAGGCGGCGATAAAGGATAAGAATTTCGCGATAATAACGGAAGGATACCTGGATGTCATAACGAGCCATAAATACGGGGTGGGTAACGTGATCGCTTCCCTGGGTACGGCGTTGACAACCGAGCAGATACGGCTTCTGAAGAGATACGCGCACAACGTGGTTATCTTATACGACGCTGACCAGGCCGGCGAGCTGGCGTCCCTCAGGGGATTGGACCTTTTCCTGGAAGAAGGCATGAACGTGAGGATAGTGACTTTGGCCGAGGGCCATGACCCGGACAGTTTTATCAGGAAGTTCGGGACGGAGAGTTTCATCGCCAGCGTGAGAAAGGCCGAGAGCCTGTTCAGTTACAAGTTAAATATACTGAAAAGGAAGTTTAATTCCGCCGAGCCTGAGTCAAAGGCGGAGATCGCGAAGGAGATGTTGTCGACGATAAGCAGGGTCAAGAGCGCCATAGTAAAGGCCGAATACATAAAGTTGTTGTCGCAGGAGCTCTCGGTGAAGGAAGAGTCCGTGTGGGAGGAATTGAAGAAGACGAAAAGGCCTCCGGGCGACAAGGGTTCATCAAGGTGGGGCGGGCGCGACAGCGGGCAGGGCGGCAAGGATATCGGGCGGATCGAGATACCCGCGGCGGAGAGGATGCTGGCGAGATTGATGCTGGAGGACGCGAAGGTGATAGACGCGGTAAGAAACGAGCTGAAGCCGCTTGATTTTAGAAATTCCAGCGTCAGGCATATAGTCGAGGCGCTTTTCAGCATAGATACGAGCGATACCCTCATAGACATTACGCGTCTTATAAATTATCTCGAGGATAAGGTTTCGGCGAATGTGGTTTCTTTCATAGTTAACGAGGAGATGGAGATAAAGGACAAGGAAAAGAACGTGGCGGACTGCATAACGGTCATCAAGAAAGAGAACAGGAACGCCCGGCTGAAGGATATACAAAACAGGCTGGCCGTGGTCCAGAAGGAAGGATATATAGAAGAGGAAAAAAGACTTTTAGACGAATTCAATCAACTTATAAAGAGGGGGTTTTAACCATGCTTAAGACGAGGTCAAAGAAAGAAACCAAAAAAAAGGACGGGGTGGAAGGCCAGCTTGAAAAGTTATTGGCCCTCGGCAAGAAAAAGGGGCACCTGACTTACGAGGAGATAAACGGTTTTCTGCCTGAAGAGGTTGTTTCCTCGGACCAGATAGAGAAGGTTTTTACTCTTCTGGACAAGGAGAACATCGAGGTGGTGGATTCAGAGGAAGACCTGAAGTCCCGCCATAAAGAAGAGGAGGGCGGGAACGGAAAGCGCGGGGCGGAGCAGGCGGCCGCTGAGGCCGAGGCGAAAGAGGCGGACGTGGGTATAGAGGATCCCGTGAAGATGTATCTCAGGCAGATGGGCCAGATACCCCTTCTCTCAAGGGCTGACGAGATACGGCTTGCCCAGGAGATAGAGAAGGCGGAAGAGGAATACAAGAGGACGGTGCTGAGCTGCCCTTACATAAAGGACGACGTGCTGTCCCTGGCTAACCGCATGCTGGCGGGGAAAATAAACATAGAAGAGATCATGAAGGAGGAGCCCAAGATAAAAAAAGAAGAGGAGCTCTTCAAGAAGATAAATAATCTGGCGAGAAGGATAAGGGCGGCCAGAAGGGGCCAGAACATAATGGACCTTTGCCTGGAGTTTAATTTTTGCACGTCGGTGATAGAGGATTTCGCCGAAAATATACGCGCGGCCATTGCCGAGATAGACAATATCGACAGGGAGATCCAGAGGATGAGAAGGCGCCGCGTGAAAGGCAGTATAAAGTCTTTCGAGAAAAGAAAGAAGGACATAGAGAGCAGGTTCGGCAAGAAAAGAGACGATATAAGAAATGATTTCGCGCTTATCAGGAAAAAGTCCTCCAGGTTCAACAAGGTCAAGAAGGAGATGGTGGAGGCTAACCTGCGCCTGGTGGTGAGCATTGCCAAGAAATACACCAACAGGGGCCTGTCATTTTTGGACCTGATACAGGAAGGCAACATAGGCCTCATGAAGGCCGTGGAAAAATTCGAGTACAGGCGCGGGTATAAGTTTTCCACTTACGCAACTTGGTGGATACGCCAGGCGGTGACCCGTTCTATAGCCGATCAGGCCCGCACCATCAGGATACCCGTGCACATGACAGAGACGATAAATAAGCTCATAAGGGTGTCGAGGATACTGGTGCAGGAAAACGGCAAGGAGCCTTCCGCGGAGGAGATAGCGTCGGAGATGAGGATGAGCGTCGAGAAAGTTAGGAGCATTCTCAAGATCGCGCAGGAGCCTATTTCTCTTCAGACCCCGATAGGGGACGAGGGAGATACGAACTTCGGCGATTTCATAGAGGATAAGAGGGCGGTCTCCCCGGCGAACGCGACCGCGTACACGATTTTAAAGGAAGAGATGGATAATATCCTCAATACGCTTACCGAGCGCGAGAAAAGGGTTCTGCGCCTCAGGTTCGGGATAGGGGACGGTTATCCGAGGACGCTGGAAGAGGTCGGGAGCATGTTCAATGTGACAAGGGAAAGAGTCAGGCAGATAGAGGCGAAGGCGCTGAGAAAACTCAGGCATCCCATCAGGAGCAGGAAGCTGAAGAATTTTCTTGAGATGGCTTTTGGCCAGGAAGGATAAGAGAGGCGGAATGAGGTTTTCTTCGATTCGCGGTTTATCAAGGGCCAGCGTAACGCTGGCCCTTTTACTGTCAATATTCGCTGTCCGGCCGTGTTTCGCTGATTTCAAGTTCGCTTTTATCAGTGATACGCAGGGTCATGATGAGGACGGGGTAAACGACGATGTCCTGGCGGCCGTCATGGGCAGGATAAAATCAGAAGGCGTTGATTTTATACTGGTGGGAGGGGACATGGTGTCCGGGACCGCTCATACAAGGGAACACGCGAATCAATTGAGCGGATGGAAGAAGGCCATGTCTAAATACAAGATACCGTTTTATGCGGCGGCAAGCAATCATGTGATACAGTCAGAGACATCGGAGAGGGTCTTCAGGTCGGTTTTCGAGATGCCTCAGAACGGCCCCGCCGTTTTAAAGGAGCTGGTATATTCTTTTAGCCATGATAACGCCCATTTCATAAGCATTGATACGGAGGAATACGGAAATTTTCATAATATCGGGAAAAAGCAGTTCGCGTGGCTCAGGCGCGACCTGAAGAAAAACAGAAAAAAGGTTGTTTTTGTCTTTGGCCACGATCCCGCGTTCCCTGTCAGGAGTCATGTGGGGGGTTCCCTGGACAGGTTTCCGGAGAAGAGAGATGAATTATGGGCGCTTTTCAGGGACCATGACGTGGAGGCGTATCTTTGCGGCCACGAGCACCTGTATAATAAGTCCGCGCGCGACGGTGTCTATCAGATAATAGCCGGCGGGGCGGGCGGAGGCCTGGTCGCGGCTCCTGAAAACGGCGGTTTTCATCATTATGTGGTGGTTAACGTCAAGGACAGCGGAGAGTGTGAGGTGACGGTAAAAGACATTGACGGCGTCGTAAAAGATTCTTTTGTCCTGCAGTAATCATCCTTGGTTGACACTCAAGCAATACTCCTTTTGTCAACTTGGGCGGATAGCGTGGTCGTTCATCAAAATTTCCTCTTGTCATAATGTAATCCAGATGGTATAATTTTAAAACTACGGGCCCATAGCTCAGTTGGTTAGAGCACCTGACTCATAATCAGGTGGTCCAAGGTTCAAGTCCTTGTGGGCCCACCGGTTTTTTGATAAGCTATTTTTGAGTCTATGAGGACTTGAAACGAGCGAGCGCCGAGCGAATAGCGAGGAAAAGGCCGCAATCAGCGGCCGACAGCGGAGCGAGGTGAGGCTACGCAGGCCGAGCTATACGCGAGGCCGAAGTAGCCAAGTCCTTGTGGGCCCACCGCGGGCGATTAGCTCAGTTGGTTGGAGCGCTGCCCTCACATGGCAGAGGTCACTGGTTCGAGTCCAGTATCGCCCACCATTCTACTCCGCCCTTTACATGGCGGGTTTGATGGTATGGGCTTCGTAGAAATTGGCGAAGCAGAACATGATTTATAACAGGAGTGACTTTTGGAGCAGGCCAAGACAATAAAAGAGCAGATAGGGATATTGATACAGCTCCAGGCGGTTGATTCCGAGATATACACCTTTACCAAGGAGAAGAATTCCGCCCCTATAAAGCTCAAGGCCATAGAAGACAGCCTGGAGAGCAAGAAGGCGGGCATAAAACAGGCGGAAGAGAATCTCAAAACCCTGCAGGTAAAATTAAAGGAAAAAGAGGTCGTCCTGCAGCAGAAAGAGGAACAGATCCAAAAACTGCAAAATCAGCTTTTTCAGCTGAAGACCAACAAGGATTATTCCGCGATGCTCACGGAGATAGGCGGCATAAAGGCGGATGACTCCCTGATAGAGGAAGACATAATCAGGCTCATGGACGACATAGAGGCGGCCAAGAAGAAAATAGCGGAAGAAAAAGATATATTCAAGAAGGAAGAGGCGGGTTCGCAAAAAGAAAAGGAACAGATTGGCCTGAGGGTCAAAGAGATAGATTCGAGGTTGGCGGAGCTTTCCGCGAAAAGGGCGGGCATGGCGCCGGGCATAGAGAAACAGGTAATGGCCAAGTACGAGAGGGTTTTAAAAAACAAAGACGGGCTCGGCCTGGTGGAGATCGAAGGCGACTCTTGCGGCGGATGCCACATGAACCTGCCGCCTCAGGTCATAAGCGAGGTAAAGCTCAGGGAAGATATTATTATCTGCGGCAGCTGTTCGAGGATATTATACATAGATGACAACACAGAGATCGGTTGAGATATTCGTGGACGGCGCGTCCAGGGGCAATCCCGGCCCTTCCGGGATAGGCATAGTATTTTTCGACGATAAAAATACGGCCGTAAAGAAATTATTCAAGTTCATAGGAAATACCACGAATAATATAGCGGAATATTCGGCCCTGATATTCGCCCTCCAGGAGGCGCTCATAGACAGGTACGAAGACATTGTAATAAAATCAGACAGCGAGCTCATGACCAGGCAGTTGAGAGGCGAGTATAAAGTAAAGAATGAGAATCTCAGGTCTTATTATGAACAATTTCTGCATCTTTCCAGGGGTTTCAATAAAATAGAGGTGGTTTCAATAAACAGGGAAGACAATTCCTTGGCTGATAAGCTTGCCAATAAAGCGATAGATTCTCGTTTTGACAGCTCCTTAAAAACTGAATAGGCGCAGGCTGGATGGTCGCCTTCGCTGCAAAACAGCGGGGGAGGAAAGTCCGGGCTCCATAGGGCAGTGTAGCGGGTAACTCCCGTCGTCCGCCAAAAAACGCGGCGGACAGGATCAGAGCCACAGAGACGAGCAAACCCGCCGAGGTATCAGTGGCGGGTGGACGTGAAACGCGGCAATCTCTACATGGAGCAAAACCAAATAGGCCCTGCTAAGAAGAGCGGCTCGTTCGGCACAGCGGGGCGGGTAGGTTGCATGATTCCGGCAGCAATGCCGGAGCTAGATAGATGACCGTTACCCCCGCAGCTTCGCTTTGCGAAGCAAAGCGGCGGGGGACAGGACCCGGCTTACAGGCCTGCGCCTTATTTTATTTGAACATGAAAAAAACAGTTATTATCGCGATGTTGTTGTTCACGGCCACGGCGCTTTACGCCGATACCGTGATAATGAAAGATAAGTCAAGGATGAAGGGGCTTGTCGTGGAGGAGTACGTAGACAGGGTCATGCTCAGTACCGTCGATGGGGAAAGGATGGTCTTCAGGGCGGACATTGACAGGATCGAATACGATACGCCTGAGCAGAATTTCATGCAGATGGGCAGGTCTTACGAGGCAAAGGGATGGTATGACAAGGCGGCGTTTTATTATAAAAAGGCGATGGAGATAAATCCGGATTACAAGGAGGCGAGAGAGGCGTATCTGGCGAGCCACGCGAGATTGTGGCGGGATGAGGAGAGAAGAGTTAATAAAGAAATGGAATTGCAGATAGCCGCCAGCCAGTGGCGGAATAAAAGCGCCAGGCAGATTTCGACCGCCTCCGTAAGCAAGGAGGATTTGCTGAAGAAGACCCTTGGCATCTCTCTTTTAGAAAAAGACGGCGTTTTCGTGATAAATGAGGTCGTTTCGAATTCCAGCGCCTTTAAGGCAGGTATCAGAAAAGGAGATGTGCTTGTAGGCATATGGGGAAAGCTCATACGTTACAGCGACAAAGAAGAGATCCTCGCCGAATTATTGGGCCCTAAATACTCGGAAGTAAGGGTGATGATAGAGAAGGATATATTGGTCGCCGCGGATCGGGATTCAGTCAATAAAAATTTGTATAAAGAGCTCGGTATTTCCCTGGGCTTTGAGTATGAAGGCCTCGCGCTAAAGGATCTCGCCATAGGTAAAAAAGGATACAGGGCGGGACTGAAAAAAGGGGATTTCATAATGGCGGTGGATAAAAACATGACGCGTTATCTTCCGATGGACAGCGTCATCGCTCTAATAAACAGCGCGGGGAACAAAGAGGTTGTTTTTACTATCAGGCGGAATGTTAACTTGAGAAGGGAGAATAGATAATGCCCGCTAGGCCTATTTTCAGAAGAAGAAGGTATATAATAAAGACAGGGCTTCAGTTTCGCTACATAGGGCTTGTTTTTATATTGGCCTTATTGGCGTCAATGGTTACGGGCTGGACCGTATTCGCCACCGGATGGGCTTTTCTGGGGGAAAAACTCGCCGGCGTATATCCGCAGGGAAGGCTGGTGTATATATTCAGGGCCACTAACATGGCGCTGATACGCAATCTATTGTTGGTTTCACCGCTTGTTTTCGTGCTGGCCTTGTTGTTTTCTCATAAAATAGCGGGGCCTGTCTACAGGATAGAGAAGGACCTTGGCGAGATCCAAAAGGGCAATCTCGGCCTGAAGATAAAATTAAGGCAGAATGACGAGCTTGTCGACCTCGCCGAAGCGATCAACGCCCTTACGGAAGGGTTTTTTCAGACAGTTTCCGTGAGCAAGGAAAATATCGACAAGCTCCAAAAAGACCTGGATGGGCTTAAAAAGTCTTTAGCCGGCCAGCCTGACGCGTGCTCCAGGATAGACAGTCTTCAGGCAGCGGTAAATAGCTTAAAAAATTCCTGCGATAAATGGCGGCTAAGTTGACAAAACAAGCAATACTCCTTTTGTCAACTTAGCGTATTGACAACGCTTTATTTGTTTGTTATACTGACGAATAATATGCGGATTTGTCATGTTATAACAAAACCGGAATTGGGCGGGGCCCAGCTCACCACCTTAAACCTCATCTCGAATCTTCCAAAAGATAAGTATCGGATTTCCATGATTACTTCGTCAAGGGGCATCTTAAAGCCGGATTTTAAAAGCATCAAAGGCGCCGCGGTTCATTTTTGCCCATCGCTGACACGTCAAATTAATCCCTTTGCCGATATATTGGCATTAATACATATATATCTTATATATAGAAGCTATAATAATGATATCGTTCATACGCACAGTTCAAAGGCGGGCATCATCGGGCGATGGGCCGCGAAACTTGCCGGCGTGCCGGTTGTCATTCACACGGTTCATGGGTGGTCTTTTAATGACTATCAAGGCAGGATAAGGAAGCGGTTTTTTATATTTCTGGAGAGGATTACGGCCAGATTCACGACAAGGATTATCTGCGTGTCAAACAAGGACATAGAAACCGGGTTATGCCATAAGATAGCGCCCAGGGAGAAATTTGTCCTGATAAAATACGGGATACCGCTGGGGGAATTCAGGGATAGAAAGGCGGACAGGAAAGATAAAAGAAGGGAGATTGGTATCAATAATGAGGATCCCGTGGTGGGCATGATATCCTGCCTCAAGCCTCAAAAGTCCCCGGAGGATTACGTGAAGGCGGCGATAGAGATTTATAAAGGGTTTCCATCCGTGAATTTTTTGTTGGTAGGAGACGGCGTTTTAAAAAAGAGATGCCAAAAGATACTAAAGGGCAGTCCTCTTGACGGCAGGTTTATTTTTTCCGGCTGGAGAAGGGACATCCCGGAGATCCTGGATATTTTGGATATAGCGGTATTGACAAGCAAATGGGAGGGCATGCCTATCGCCATAATCGAGGCCCTTTCCAAGGGTAAGCCGGCCGTTATTACCGACGCGGGCGGGGCCAGGGAACTTGTAAAAGACGGCATCTCAGGCTATGTTACCAGGCCGGGGGCTTACAGGGATATCGCCGTGAAGGTCATGGGGATTCTCAGGGACAAGGCGCGCATGGATAGCATGGGCAGGGAGGCTGGTTTGTCCGTGGATGAATCATTTGATATAAAAACCATGGCGCGCGACACGGACATTCTTTATCAGAATTGCAAGGAGAGCGCATGAGTTTGCTGTGTGTGTTTTTGGTTTCGGCCGTGGTATCGGTCATGCTGGTGCCGCAGACGATCAGGATAAGCAACAGATTCAGGATCTTCAAACCCCTTAAAGACAGCGTGAAGGGAAAGCCCTGCGTGGGGGGGTTGGGTATATATTTCGCTTTCTTGGCAGGGGTCCTGATAGCGTTATTTTTCGGCCGCGTGGACGGTTTTAAACTGTCAGGGATAGTGGCGGCGTCGACCCTGGTCCTGGCGCTGGGATTAATAGACGATATAAACGACCTGAGGCCGTCTTTAAAGATATTGGGGGAGCTTTTGGGCGCGTGTATCCTGATATTTTTCGGCATGGTGACAAAGATAGCTTTTTTCCCGGGCTGGCTTAACATAGTCATAACCATGGCATGGGTATTGTTCATAACAAACGCGTTCAATCTCCTGGATATAATGGATGGCTTGATGTCAGGGTTGACCGTAATAATATCCTTGACCCTGTTAGTCGTTTCCGTCGTCAACAAGGACTCGTTTTCCAGTATCGTGTTAGTGGCATTGCTGGCCGCTCACCTGGGGTTTTTAAGATACAATTATCCCCCGGCAAAGGTATACATGGGAGATACCGGAAGCCTGTTTTCAGGTTTTTTGTTGGCGGTAATCTCGATAAACATAAGTTACGCGCCAATGGAGAGAAAGATGGCGCTCCTGACGCCCGTCCTGGCGATGTCACTTCCGCTGTATGACACGCTTTTTCTGATAATAATGCGCGCGAAAAAGAAAAGGCCGATTTTCAAAAAGACAAAAGATCATTTTGCCCTGCGGTTGATGACGATGGGCCATAGCGTCCAAAAGAGCATATGGGTGATGTATATTTTCAGCGTTTTTCTGGGAGGGCTGGCGATAATAACGGCTTTTAGCGGCAATCTGATCGGCGCGGCGGCGCTGGCGATCGCCGTTTTTGTGTTTATCGCGATGGGCAGGAAGGTCGGGATGGTCAGGGTGGAAGATTAGCGTAAAAGCAAAGGGATGAAGGTTTATGGCCAGGGTCAGGGAAGACATAGCGATATTGGGCGGCGGGCTGGCAGGGCTTAGCGCGGCGTATCATTTAAAAAATAATTACGTTTTATTCGAGAAAGAAAAAGAACTGGGCGGCATGGCCAGGTCTATTCATAAGGACGGTTACATATTTGATTGTGACGGGCATCTGCTGCATTTCAGGAAAGAATATTCCTTCAACCTGGTTTCCGAGCTTTTAAGGGGCAACCTGGCGCCGCATAAGCGCGATTCCTGGATATACTCGAAGGGCGGCTTTACCCGCTATCCGTTCCAGGCGAATTTTTATGGGCTTCCGAAACCGGTTGTCAGGGACTGCCTGGTAGGCCTGATAAAGGCGAAGGTGGAAGGCCGGGATAAATTAAACGGTAATTTTGAAAATTGGATAATAAAGACGTTCGGGGAGGGCGTGGCGCGGCATTTCATGCTGCCTTATAACAGGAAATTCTGGACGGTCGAGCCGAAAGAGCTCACGTGTGAATGGCTTGACGGTTTCGTGCCTGTCCCGGACCTGGAAGACGCGGTTACGGGCGCGATATCGGACAGCGCGAAGCCATACGGTTATAATTCCAGGTTCTGGTATCCAGTAAAAGGCGGGATGGAGGAGCTGGTGAGAGGCTTTGAGGCCGGCGTGAATAACGCGAAGCTCAATAAAAAGGCCGTGACGGTGGACCAGCGCAGGAGGGAGATCGTTTTTGAGGACGCCTCTATCAGTAAGTTCAAGACGCTGGTCAGTTCCATCCCATTGCCTGAACTGGCCGGTCTGCTCGTGAATTTGCCCGGAGAGGTAAAAAAAGCCTTTTCGATGTTAAGATGGACGTCTATTTTCGTGGTAAATATCGGGATAAAAAATGAATCCGTTTCGGAGAAGCACTGGATATACTATCCGGAAGGAGACGTTGTTTTCTACCGCCTCGGGTTCCCCGTGAATTTTTCAATGGACGTGGCGCCGCGAAGAAGGAGTTCCTTGTACGCGGAGGTCGCTTATTCTGACTCAAAAAAGATAGACAGAGAAAGCATGGCGGAGGCCGTTATCTCAGATTTGTCGAAGATAGGCGTTATCTCGGGAAAAGATGAAATAGAGACTTGTCTGCCCATGGATATCAAATACGGGTACATAATTTATGACATCAACAGGGCCCGCGCCCTTGGTGTCATCAAGGAATACCTGGCGCGTTTTGGGATCTATCCCATAGGCAGGTACGGCGGATGGAAATACATGTCCATGGAGGATGTGATCTTAGAGGGGAAGGAGATTGCTTCGGCGCTTCGTGCCTCGCAATGACCTTTTAATGTCATTGCGAGGCCGCCGCAGGCGGACGAAGCAATCTGAATCATTATGGCAATTTATATTTTAGGTATATCATGCTTCTATCATGACAGCGCCGCGGCGCTCATAAGGGACGGCGAGATCATCGCCGCGGCGCAGGAAGAGCGGTTCACCCGGAAGAAACACGATTTTAATTTTCCATCCGGCGCGATTGATTACTGTCTTGGGCGCGCGGGCATAACGGCGAAAGATCTGTCTTTCGTGGTGTTTTATGACAAGCCGCTCCTGAAATTTGAACGGATACTCCTTACTTATTTCTCGTACGCCCCGCGCGGTTTCAGGTCTTTTTATAAGGCGATCCCCCTGTGGCTGAAAGAGCGTCTTTGGATGAGGCCCCTGATCTCGGAAAAATTGGGTTATGACGGCAAGATATTATTCTGCGAACATCACGAATCTCACGCCGCGTCCGCGTTTTATCCGTCTCCTTTTAGGGAGGCGGCCATCCTTACGATGGACGGGGTAGGAGAGTGGGCTACTACGAGTTTCGGCTTCGGCAATGGCAATGATTTTCAATTGACGCGCGAAATAAAATTCCCTCATTCCCTGGGACTTTTATATTCGGCGTTCACTTATTATACGGGTTTCAAGGTGAATTCCGCCGAATACAAGGTAATGGGTCTCGCGCCTTACGGCGAACCGAAATACGTCGATTTGATCCTGAAGGAGCTTATCGATTTGAAGGAAGACGGGTCGTTCAGGTTGAATATGAAATATTTCAATTATTGCGCCGGACTGACAATGACCAATAAAAGATTCGACAAGCTGTTCGGCGGCCCGCCGCGAAAATCCGAGACAAGGATCTCACGGAAAGACATGGACCTGGCAAGATCTGTCCAGGCGGTGACCGAGGAAGTAATGCTGAGGACGGCGAGGCACGCGCGCGAAGTGACCGGCCAGAAGAATCTCTGCCTTGCCGGGGGGGTCGCCCTCAACTGTGTCGCCAACGGACGCGTTTTAAAAGAAGGGATTTTTGAAAAAATCTGGATACAGCCGGCGGCGGGCGATGCCGGGGGCGCCCTGGGCGCCGCGCTCAGGATCTGGTATAAGTATTTAGGCAACAGGCGCGACGCGGACGACACTCATGACGCTCAGAAAGGTTCTTACCTGGGGCCGGAATACACCGATGATTATATTGAAAATTACCTGAAGTCAAAGAATGTCCCTTATCAGAGATACCAGAAAGAGGGATTGGTTAGAAAGACAGCCGAGTTGATAGCCGGAGGCGGCGTGATAGGATGGGTCCAGGGCGGCATGGAATTCGGGCCGAGGGCATTGGGCGCGAGGAGTATCATAGGCGACGCCCGTTCCGGCGAAATGCGGTCAAGGGTGAACCTTAAGATAAAATACAGGGAATCGTTCAGGCCTTTCGCGCCGAGCGTGTTATCCGAAAAAGCGGGCGATTATTTTGATAGCGGCGCTGAAAGTCCATACATGCTTTTGACAACGGGGATAGCGAAGAGGCATTTAAGGGCCGTGCCTGACAATGAGGGGGATGGCTTTGAAAAGCTTCAAATAATACGTTCGGACATACCGGCGGTTACGCACGTGGATAATTCCGCGAGACCGCAGACAGTATCAAGGGGCGGCGGAAACAGCGTGTATTACGATCTGATAAACGAGTTTTACAGGCAGACAGGGTGTCCCGTGATCATAAATACGTCTTTCAACGTGAGGGGCGAGCCCATCGTATGCGCGCCCGAAGACGCCCACAGGTGTTTCATGAGCACTGAAATGGATTATCTTGTAATGGGGAATTTTATATTGGACAAAAAGGCGCAGCCTGCGACCGAGCATAAAACAAGGCAGTATTTTGAACCAGACTGATTATTGTAATCGTCATTGCGAGCGACCGAAGGGAGCGAAGCAATCCCTTTATGTATAAACAATATTATATCTACATAATGACCAACAAGTATAATACGGTTCTTTATACAGGCGTCACCAATGATTTAAAAAGAAGGGTATTTGAGCATAAAGAGGGTTTAGTGGATGGGTTTACAAAGAAGTATCGAATCAAGAAGTTAATTTATTATGAAGTTTCTGATAACGTAGAGAGCGCTATATCAAGGGAAAAACAAATAAAAGGCGGCTCAAGGGTTAGAAAGATAAAATTAATCGTTGGCATGAATAATAATTGGAAGGATTTGTATTATGACTTATGAGATTGCTTCGGCCGCCGCAAAAGATCGGCGGCCTCGCAATGACATGTTGAGAAAATTCGGTTTTAATCTCGCGCTGGGCATCAGCATAGCTGGTTTTATCATGTACTTGCGGCATAAGCCGTATTTTATATGGTTTTCAGGCACGGGCGCCTTGATCTTGGTATGCGCTATTGCAGCCCCTTTGCTATTAAAGCAGTTAAAAAAAATCCTGGACGCGGTTATTCTTTCTGCCGGCCGGTTAACAGGATTTTTAAGTTCATTATTAGCGTTTTATTTGATAGTAACGCCCGCGGCTATTTTATTGAGATTGATAGGCAGGGATTTATTGCGTGAAAAAATAGATAAAAAAGCGGCTTCTTATTGGCTTCCCAGAGAAGCGAGGAACAGGTCAAGGGAGGATTATGAGCAGATGGGCTGACCTTATCTATGAGCTGGCCAAAAAGAATCTGAGGACGCGTTATTCCAGTCTTCCCTCAGCTATTTTTTGGATGTTTTTATTCCCTTTCCTGACCGTCGGGATCTTTTACGCCGTATTTTCCGTTGTCTTGAAAGTGAGGATAGACGAGACCCCGTTTGTCCTGTATTTAATGACATCCGTGTTTACATGGCAATTTTTCCATGATTCGGTCATGGCCTCGGTTACCTCTCTGGTGGACAACAAGAACCTGCTGAGGGAATCTAACTTTCCGCATTACCTCGTGCCTATATCCATTATTTTTACCAATATGATAATATTTCTGCCATCCCTGGCCGTGACAATCTTTGTCTCGGCGTTCATGTTAAAGGGCCTGCCCGCCGCGGTGATATTTTTACCTTTTGTTTTCGCGATCCATCTCGGGATGGTAACAGGCCTGTCCGTGATATTTTCTATTTTATACGTGAAGTGGAGAGACATAAAGCATATATTGGAGGCCTGCTTGACGATATTATTTTACCTGACCCCAACATTTTATTCCGTTTATTTAATAAAAAAATCGTTTAGCCCCGTATTGTATGATTTTTACATCAATAATCCTTTTGTGGGCATGCTGAGTTTATACAGGAGCGTCCTCTTGAAGGGGTTTTACCACGCCATAAAGGATGAAGCCGGTTTTTCAGCGCTGCTCCTGGCGCCTTTTATTTTTTCAGCGGCGGTGTTTTTCGCGGGGATTTATTATTACGGTAAAAACAGGAAAGTCATCAACGATTACCTGTCTTATTGACATGATAGAGCTTAATAACGCGGGCAAGAAATATCCGGTCGCGAGTTCCCAGGATTTTTGGGCGTTAAAAGACGTTTTCCTGGATATTAAAAGCGGGGAGGCGACCGGGATAATAGGCCGTAACGGCGCGGGCAAGACAACGCTTCTTAATCTTATCGCCGGTGTTTTGTCGCCTTCGGAGGGCGGTGTTTCGGTAAAAGGGAAGGCCCTTGGGCTTTTTAATCTTGGTATCGGCTTTCAGGATGAATTGACCGGAAGGCAGAATATCTTTCTTAACGGGACTATCCTTGGCGCCTCAAGAAATGAGATAGAAAATAAGTTCGAGGCCATAGCGGAATTCTCTGAGCTGGGTGATTTTATAGATATGCCGCTGGGGAGTTATTCTCAGGGCATGAGGCTGAGATTGGGTTTCAGCGTAATAGCGAATTTAGATTTCGATATCCTTGTAATAGACGAGGTTTTGGCGGTGGGCGACATCCTTTTTCAGAGTAAATGTTTTGAGCGCCTGATGGATTTCAAGCGGGCGGGCAAGACCCTGGTAGTCACCAATCAAAGCGTTGATTTGATCGAGCGGATCTGCGACAAGGCGGTGCTTTTAGAGCATGGAAGGGCGGTGTTTTACGGCAACGTGAGAGAGGCGGCGGATAAATACAGGGAATTGTTGAATAAAGAGCGGTTTTACGCCGGGCCCCCTAAAAACAGAGCGGTCCCTTTGGTTGAAAACACAAAGAAATGGGCGGATGATATATCCAGCTGGGGGATGAAGCTGGGAAGCAAGGAAGCGGTCATTGACTCCGTGGTTTTTATCGATAAGTTCGGGTTTAGGCGCGATGGCATAAAGAGCGGGGACCCCCTTAGGATACGCGTTAATTTTACCGCGAAGAATGACATAAAGGAGCCGCATTTTGGGGTAGCCATATTCAGGAAAGACGGGGTCTATTGTTACGGCCCGAATACGGAATTCGACGGATATCATATCAAGGAAATAAAGCCGGGCAGAAAGACCCTCGAGCTCACTTACAGGAGGGTATTGCTGGCGCCCGGCGAATACAGGTTTTCCGTGGCCATATGGGATAAAAAAGAGGCTCTGGCGTTTGATTACCATGATGGTTATTATGAGTTGGCGGTGGGCGGGGTCAACGGGACCGGAGAACTGTTGAGAATGCCGTTTAAGATCAAGGATCGTTTCGGCGGGATAAAACGATGCCGGCCCGACCTGGGATCTTTGCGCGATAGATGGGGGAAGAAGACGGAGTCGGACGGCATCAGGATAGGGCCCGTGAAATTATCAGGCAAAGACGGGGAAGAAAAAAATATTTTTTTGACAAACGAGCCGGCCGAGTTGAGCGTGAGCTTCAAGGAATTAAAGGCGCGCAAAAAAGACACGTATCTGTGGGCAGGCATCTACAGGGAAGACGGGGTCTATTGCCAGGGCATGACCGCGGACATCGGCGGAGGCGATAAGATCAGGATATTCTTTCCTGAATTCAGGCTGCTGCCGGGAGGGTACAGGATTTCCGTCGGCTTGTGGGATGATTTCTCAAAGAGGTTTTTAATGTCTCATCACGGTGTATACGATTTTAAGATGGCATGGAACAGGTTGGATCACGGCACGGTTTACATGGATCATAAATGGAAGACGGAGGTTTGACATGAAAAAGACATCGAGTTGCCCTGATGTGAGCGTAGTGGTGGTTAATCATAACGGGAAGAAATATCTGGAAAGATGTTTTTCTTCTTTGGAGAAGCTTGATTATAAAAAGTCAAGGCTTCAGTTTATAATGGTCGATAATTGCTCGTCAGACGGTTCCGCTGATCTGGTCAGGAAAAAGTTCCCATCCGTCAAGGTACTGCATAATGACGTAAACAATTACGCCAAGGCGAATAACATGGGAATAAAATTTTCTGACAGCGAATACGCGGCCCTGCTGAACAATGACACGTATGTCGATAAAAAGTGGCTCGCGGCGCTCGTGAATGCCGCGAAAAAAGAAGACCGCGTGGGGTGCGCGGGGAGCAAGGTCTTGTTTCCTGACGGCAGGATACAAAGCACCGGTCATTATGAATTTCCCAATTTTTACTGGGGGGACCGCGGTATCAGGGAACCGAACATGGGGCAGTATGAATTACCAAAAGAGGTCGACAGCCTGTCCGGTTCTTCGGTATTATTCAGAAGGAAGTGCCTGGACGACGTGGGGTTTTTGGATGAGGATTTTGTCATGTACATGGAAGACGTGGATTTGTTTTTAAGGTGCCGCGATAAGGGATGGAAGCTGATGTATGAGCCTAAAAGCGTGGTATATCATGAGTTTCATGGCACGGCGGACAATGATAAGATTGAAAGATACGTGGAGCGCAACAGGCTTTTGCTGATAGCCAAGCATTTTCCTGAAAAATTGTCCGAGGCCATGTATGGCAAGGGGTTCTTCCTGAAGGACAATAAGAACGAGCTGATCTCCATGCTCCCGGAAGTATTTTTTAAGATCTTTAAGACCCACGGAAGGGATAAGCTGGAAAAGATCATACCGGATATTTTTAACAGCCTGCAAAAAAATTTGAATCTGGCCAAGGACTCCGCTGTTCAGTCCGCCTGGAATGAGCTCGCTATTTTGAAGGGAAAGTTTAATGAAAAAGAGAAAGTCATAGCGGATCTGGACAGCGCTAAATCCGACATAGAGCGGACTTCGAACATAGTAATGCAGAATTTAATCAATCATAAGAATCGTGTCGATATCATGCTTAATGAGCGGATAGCGGAGATCGATAACCTCAAAAAAGAGGCCTCCCGCCTGGCCCAGGAGCTCCGGGCGAAAGAAAAGGACATCCTGGGTAAGGACGCCGCCATCGCCGGACAGCTCTCCGAGATTGATAACCTCAAAAAAGAGGCGGAGGGCATGCTTAGTGACCGCCGCGCGAAAGAAAATTTATTAAAAGAAAAAACAGAAGAATCAAATAAAATTAATGATGTGTTGTTGGATAAATTGACAAACATGGAAAAAGAGTATTATCAAAGAGTGTCCTATTTTGAAAAAGACCTGCTGGCCAAGGATGGTTTAATAGTTAAGCAGGCCTCGGAGATAGACGCTCTCAAAAAAGAGGCGTCCCGCCTCACTCAGGAATACCAGGTAAAGGAAAGGGATCTCCTGAATAAAGACGCCCATATCGCTAAGCAGGCCTTGGAGATAGACGC
>JBAZOA010000018.1:0-20431 GCA_041648935.1 Candidatus Omnitrophota bacterium
ACCCTTTCGTCCACGCCCTCGTAATGGCCGCACACCAGGACCATGTGCTCGTATCTTGATAATTTCTCGGCCAATCTTTGGTTAAATGCCTTGCCTCTTGGGCTTAAAAGCACCGTGCGCGTCTTGAGGCGCTGGTCCTTGGTCTTTTGTCTTATGTAATTAACCGCCTCAAAAAACGGCTCGGGCCTCATTACCATTCCCGGCCCGCCGCCGAATGGCTTGTCGTCAACCTTCCTGTGCTTGTCTTTCGAGAATAACCGCAAGTCTATTACGCTTATCTGACAAACCCCGTTTTTTTGCGCCCTTTTTACGATAGATTCGCCCAGTATCGGGGTGAACATCTTGGGGAAAATTGTCAATATGTCTATTCTCATGGGTGTCCGCGCGTCACGCGTCGCGCGTATTGCGCAATGCGCCGTACGCGAAACGATTAGAGCACTCCCTGTTTTTTAAAGAGCTGTTTTACTATGTCCGTGGGGACCGCGCCTTTTGACATCCAGAATTTCGCCCGTTCTTTATCGATATTTATGAAAGTCGGTTTCTTGGACGGGTCGTAATAGCCGAGCTCCTCTATTGTCTTGCCGTCCCTGGCGCGCCTGATGTCGCACACCACGATCCTGCGGTGTGGTTTTTTCTTTGTCCCCAGTCTTTTTAATCTGATTCTTACCGCCATATCAATACCTCCCAATTTTTGCGAAGCAAAAATTGATCCCGAGCGACCATGATTTTACTATGTGTCGCGAGGGACCCCTTATGCTTACTCTTCTTTTTCTCTTCTTATTCTCGCACCTAACTTTTCCAGTTTCTCTTCTATGTTGTGATATCCGCGGTCTATGTGATACACCCTTGATATGTCCGTCCTGCCTTTGGCGATCAGGCCCGCTATGATAAGCGCGGCGCTGGCCCTCAGATCCGAGGCCATTATCGGCGCGCCGCTCAATTTCGGGACGCCTTTAATGATGGCGCTCGCGCCTTCCAGCGCTATGGACGCGCCCATCCTCGCGAGCTCGCTTATGTGCATGAAACGCTCCGGGTATATTTTTTCCGTGATTATGCTTATGCCTTTCGTGATCGTCATGAGCGCCATCATCTGCGCCTGCATATCAGTCGGAAACCCCGGATACGGAAGCGTGGTAACGTCAGCGGGTCTTATCGGCCCGGACCTCGTCACGCGCAGAGAACCGCCTACCGTCTTCGTGACATTTACCCCTGTCTCCTGCAGTTTATCTATGACCGCGCCAAGATGCTGGATCTCCGCGCCTTTTATGGTCACGTCCCCTCCTGTCGCGGCGCTTATGGCCATGAACGTGCCCGCTTCTATCCTGTCGTTTATTATGGAATATTCCGCCCCATGCATGGTCCTGACCCCCTCTATCTCTATCATGGGCGTGCGCTGTCCCTGTATCTTTGCCCCCATTTTTATCAGGAAATCCGCCAAATCGCAGATCTCCGGTTCGCAGGCGGCGCTTTCTATGACCGTCTTGCCTTTCCCCAAGGTCGCGGCCATCATCACATTCGCCGTGGCCAGGACGCTTGAGCCGAATTTTCCGCCCAGATATACCCTGCCGCCGCGCATGTCTTTTGCCTTCGCGATTATATACCCATGCTCAATCTTTACCTTGGCGCCCATGGCCAATAATCCTTTTATGTGCAGGTCAATGGGCCTGGGCCCTATCACGCAGCCCCCGGGCATCGAAACCTCCACGTGTTTTTTCTTGGCGAGTATGGGGCCGAGCACGCATACGGACGCCCTCATTTTTCTAACAAGGTCATAGGGCGCCACATGGCCGGAGTAATGCCTTGGCTCAATCGTCACCACGTCGTCTTCCATCTCCGCCTTCGCGCCAAGCGTCCGCAGTATCTTGAGCATGGTAAAGACGTCTTCCAGGGGAGGGACGTTTTTTATGACGCACCTTTCGTCTGTCAGGAGGGTCGCGGCAAGTATGGGCAGCGCGGCGTTTTTCGCGCCGCTTACCTGCACGGTACCCTTGAGCCTTACCCCGCCTTCTATTATAAATTTATCCATGTTTCAGCTTTAAGCTGTTAGTTTTAAGTTAAAAACTTAGAACTAACACCCTTTCTATCTCATTAAAATCTTTCTCTGTTTTATTAAGCTTAAATTTACCCGTTATATTAAATATATTTATTATATCTTTTGACTGCCCGAGACCTATCTCTAAAAATAACACCCCGCCTTTCTTCAAATATAGCGGCGCCTTCACGGCAATCCGCCTGTAAAACTCAAGGCCGTCATCGCCGCCGTCCAAGGCGATCGCGGGCTCAAAACCTATTTCTTTTTGCAAAAGCCTTATTTCGCCCGTTCTTATATAGGGCGGGTTGCTGACTATTATATCAAATTTATTATTATTATCAATACTTTCGTTTCCTATGGCGTCAAAAAGATCTCCCTGGAGAAATTTTATCCTGTCATGGACTTTATTATAAGCCGCGTTTTCTCGCGCCGTATTCAGCGCCTCGCGGGAAATGTCAGTCGCGGTGATCCCGGCTTCGGGCATCATCCTGGCTAGGCTCACGGCTATGTTCCCGCTCCCGGTACATAGATCTAACACTCTTACCGGTGACCTTGTGACATTGTGACTTGGCGACCCCATGATCTCCGTAATCAGCAATTCCGTTTCCGGCCTCGGTATAAATACATTTCTATTCACGGTAAAATCAAGTCCGTAAAATTCTGTTTTGCCGATTATGTATTGAATCGGCTCTCCTGCTAAGCGCCTATTGACCAGTAAATCATATTGCCGTTCAATCTCATCAGTAATCTCCATGTCATCAACATACAAATTTACCTTTGGGCAATCTAGCAAATGAGTTAATAAAATCTCGATTTCCGCCTGAGATAATATACCATGGTATTTGCTTATTAAACCGGTTACCTGGCGGCCTGACGGCCTGGCGGTCAATTTACCCATTGCTCAGCCTCATCTTTCTTTCCGCCTGCGCCAGCGCGTCTATTATCTTGTCTATCTCGCCTTCCATGATGTTATCAAGGTCATGTATGGTAAATCCTATCCTGTGGTCTGTCACGCGCCTGTCAGGAAAATTGTACGTGCGTATCTTCTCGCTCCGGTCTCCGCTCCCGACCTGCTGCTTTCTGTCCTTTGCTATTTTTTCTTCCCGTTCTTTCCTGATGCCGTCCAGGAGGCGCGCCTTCAGCACCCTCATGGCCTTTTCCTTGTTCTTATTCTGAGACCTTTCGTCCTGGCAGGTGACTACAATGCCCGTAGGCGCGTGAGTGATGCGCACGGCGGATTCTATCTTGTTGACGCCCTGCCCGCCGGCGCCCGAAGCCCTGAACACATCTATTTTTAAATCCTGCGGGTTTATCTGCATGTCCACGTCTTCCGCCTCGGGAAGCACCGCCACGGTGACCGCGGATGTGTGTATCCTGCCGGAGGCCTCGGTAACAGGCACCCTCTGGACCCTGTGCGTGCCCTTTTCGTATTTTAATTTCCCGTAGACATTTTTACCTTTTATGGCGAAGATCACTTCCTTGAACCCGCCTTTTTCCGCGGAATGGCTGTCCATGATCTCGATCTTCCATCCTTTTTTCGCCGCGTACTTGGAGTACATCCTGAATAAATCCCCGGCGAATAAAGACGCCTCCATCCCGCCTGTCCCGGCCCTGATCTCCACGATCACGTCCTTGTTGGCGTCGGAGTCCTCTTGCAGGATCATCTCCTCCATCTCTTTTTCAAGGGCCTTCTTTTTCCCCTCAAGGTCTTCCGCCTCTTTTCTCGCCATCTCAAGCAATTCCTCGTGTGTCTCTTTTTCCAGGATCTTTTTGGCGCCGTCGAGCTCAAAGGATACCTTTTTATACTCGGTATATTTTTTTACGGTATCATCCAGGGAAGACAGTTCTTTCGCCAGTTTCTGGTACCTGTCCATATCGGATATAATGTCATGATCCGCCATCAAAAGACGGATCTCCTCGTGGCGCTTAAGCGCGGCTTCCAATTTTTTTATCATGATCCCCTCATCCAAGTTGACGCTTGTTGAGCGATACTCCTATCCGAGGCATCGGCGAAGGAGGGTCAGCTTGGAGGATTATCAGCCTTCTTTCTTCTTGTACTTTTTTAAGAACTTCTCAACCCTGCCGGCCGAATCAACGAACTTCTGTTTCCCGGTGAAAAACGGATGGCACTTTGAGCATAATTCCACGCGGATATTCTGCCTGGTGGAACGCGTGTGGATGACCTCGCCGCAGGCGCAGGTAATGGTCGCGTCTTTGTATTCCGGATGAATTTTTTCTTTCATTTTATCCCCCTTTATTGGTTCATGTTGTCCAAAAAGTCCTCATTTGTCTTTGTCTTGCTCATCTTCTCAAGCAGGAGCTCCATGGCCTCCACGCTGTTGAGTTCGTTCAGGACCTTGCGTAATATCCATATCCTTTTAAGTTCCTTTTCTCCCAGTAACAATTCTTCTTTTCTGGTATTGGACCTCTTGATGTCTATGGCGGGGTATATCCTTCTCTGGAACAGATTTCTGTCCAGCTGTAATTCCATGTTGCCCGTGCCCTTGAATTCCTCGAATATGACCTCGTCCATCCTGCTGCCCGTATCCACGAGAGCGGTCGCTATTATGGTCAGGCTTCCGCCTTCCTCTATTTTTCTCGCCGCGCCGAAAAACCTCTTTGGCTTATGCAGGGCGTTGGAGTCCACGCCTCCCGAGAGTATTTTGCCCGAATGCGGCACGACGGTATTATACGCCCTTGCCAGCCGCGTTATGCTGTCCAGGAGGACCACGACGTCTTTTTTGTGTTCCACGAGCCGTTTCGCTTTTTCAAGCACCATCTCGGCCACCTGGACGTGTCTTTCCGCCGGCTCGTCAAACGTGGAGCTCACGACCTCTCCTTTTACGGAACGCTGCATGTCAGTAACTTCCTCGGGCCTCTCGTCTATCAGCAGGACTATAATGATCGCCTCGGGATAATTAGCCGTTATGCTGTTCGCTATCTTCTGCATTATGATTGTCTTGCCGCTGTAAGGAGGCGCGACTATCATGCCCCTCTGGCCTTTCCCCATAGGGGTAAGCATGTCCATTATGCGCATGGACATGTCAGGGGCCTTTGTCTCAAGCTTATATCTTTCAATCGGATATATGGGCGTGAGGTTATCAAAAAGCACCTTGTCTTTCACGGATTCCGGGCTTTCAAAATTAACCGCCTCCACCTTTAAGAGGGCGAAATATCTCTCACCTTCTTTGGGGGGCCTTATCTGTCCGCTCACGGTATCGCCCGTGTGGAGCTCAAACTTGCGTATCTGAGACGGGGATATATATATGTCGTCAGGGCAGGGCAGATAGTTGTAGTTCGGCGACCTCAAAAAGCCGAAACCATCCGGGAGGATCTCCAGTACTCCCTCACCGAATATAAGACCGTCTTTTTCCGTCTGCGCCTGAAGCAACTTGAATATCAGGTCTTGTTTTTTTAAACTGCCGATGTCGGTCACGCTAAGCTCGTGAGCCAGTTTGGTCAGTTCGGACATCTTTAACGATTTTAGTTTTTCAATATCCAGTTTTTCTTTTACCGCCATGATTCACCTCTGATTGTTTTCCAGATCTCCTTGACCTGGCGTGATGTTTTTTCTCTTGACCCGCTGTTATCTATGACAAAGTCCGCGAATGACGATTTTTCTTTCAACGGCATCTGCGTCCTTATTCTTTTTAACGCCTCTTCCCGGCTCATGGCCCCGCGCGCCCTCAGCCTGCCGATCTGTTTCTTTTTATCGGCGCGGACCACCACGACCTTGTCCATTTCCCTGTAAAATCCAGATTCGATGAGAAGCGGCGCGTCTACGATGAGCGCCCCGCCTCGCCTTGACCTCAACCGCGACCTCATCTCTTTTATTATTTCCCCGCCCGCCAGCTTATTTAATAGCGCGAGTTTCGCCTTATCCTCAAAGACAATCTTTGATAACTTTTTTCTGTCTATGGTCCTGTCTTTTTTTAAAACCGCCCCGCCGAAATTTTTTATTATTTTCCGGTAAAGGACCTCTCCGGGTTTTATCATCAAGTGATACGTCTTGTCCGCGTCTATGACGCCGGCCCCCAATTTCCCGAACATCCCGGAAACTGTCGTCTTTCCGCTGCCGAAACTCCCGGTGACCCCTATTATCATTCTCCTGTCTCCAGCCAATTTTCGCCGCATTTAACGCTCACCTTTATGGGGACTGACAATTTAACGGCGCCTTCCATCTCTTTTTTGACCAGCCTTTTCATTTCCTCCAATTCGTCCTCCCGCGCCTCAAACACCAGCTCGTCGTGGACCTGGAGGGTCATCAGCGATTTTAAATTCTTTTTTTTCATTTCGCCATAAACGTTTATCATCGCGATTTTTATCAGGTCCGCGGCGGAACCCTGGACAGGCGTATTTATGGCTATCCTTTCCGCCTGCTGTTGTTCCCTGACGCTGCCCGCCGTTATTTCCGGGATGTATCTGCGCCTGTTAAAAAGGGTGGTGACGTAACCGCTTGCCCTGGCATCTTCTATCTTGTCCTCCATATATATCTTTACGCGGGGATATCTCTCGAAATAAGAATCTATGAAATCCTGCGCCGTGCCCTGGTCCATGCCGAGATTCCTCGCCAGGCCGAACGCGCTCATGCCGTATATTATGCCGAAATTCACCGTCTTGGCGTTGGCCCTCATCTGGGGCGTCACCTCGTTTTCCTTCACGTTGAATATGAGCGATGCCGTATGCGTGTGGACATCGGAATCTTTTTTAAAAGCGGATAATAACTCCTCGTCTCCCGAGAGATGGGCCAGTATCCTCAGTTCTATCTGCGAATAATCCGCGGCCAGTATATAATTCCCTTTTTCGCCTATGAATGCCTTTCGTATCCTCCGGCCCTCCTCTGTCTTCGCCGGTATGTTCTGGACGTTTGGGTCGCTGGAAGAAAGCCGGCCCGTGGCGGTGACTGTCTGATTAAAAGACGTGTGCACCCTCCCGGTTTTTTTGTTTACCAGTTCTGGCAGGGCATCCACGTAAGTCGATTTTAATTTCGACAGTTCCCTGTATCTTAGAAGTTCTTTCGGAAGCGGGTGCATGAGAGACAGCCGGGACAGGACCTCCATGTCAGTGGAAGCGCCCGTCTTTGTCTTCTTCAGTACCGGCAGGCCCATCCTTTTAAATAATATCTCGCTGAGCTGTTTCGGGGAATTTATGTTGAATTCGGAACCGGCTATTTCGTATATATAAGCTATTAGCTTTTCAAGTTCCTTTTCCATTGTTCCGGACGTCTCTTTCAGGAATTCGGTGTCTATCTTGACGCCGTTCTTCTCCATGTCGGTCAATACGTCTATGAGAGGCAGTTCTATGTCCCTGAAAAGGGCGTCCAATTCTTTTTTAAAAAGCTCTTTTTCGAATACGCCTTTCAGCCTGAAAGTCACGTCGCTGTCTTCGCAGCAATAAGCGGATATCTTCTCTATCGGCACCATGTCCATTGTGATCTTATTCTTTCCCGTGCCCAGCAGGCCCTCTATGGGGATCTTCTTGTGGCCCAGATACTCGAACGCGAGGTCATCCAGGTTATGATTGAGTTTCGATGGGTTCAAAAGATAAGAAGCCACCATGGTGTCAAAGTCAACGCCCGCGAGACATACGCCGTGATTCATCAGCACCAATTTGTCATATTTTATGTTTTGCCCCGTCTTTTTTACGGAGGGGTTTTCCAGGATCGGTTTCAGGTCTTTTAGCGCATTCCGCAGTTCAATCAGATTTATATAATACGCCTCGCCTGATTTCCAGCAGAAAGAAATCCCGACCGGGACCGCGCTCATGGGGTCCTCGCTCGTAGTCTCCAGGTCCAGGACGAAGTCTCCCTGTTTCCTGAGCAGTTCGATGAATCCGTCAAGGTCTTTCTGGCCCGATATCACCCGGTAATCCGCCTCTTTATTCACGTCCGAATCGTTCGCGGAGATCTCCTTGGCAAAGGCCTTAAAATCCAATTCCCTGAAAATCTTTAATAATCTGGCGGAATCAGGGGGTTTTATCGACATCTTGTCCACGTCTATCTCTATCGGCACGCACGCGTCTATCGTGGCCAATTCCTTGGACATGACCGCGTCCTGTTCGTGGTCCGCGAGCATCTTCTTCCTTGAATCGCTTTTTATCTTGCCCAGGTTTTTATATAAATTTTCCAAGCTGTTGAATTCTTTCAAGAGCTCAATGGCTGTTTTTTCCCCTATGCCGCGCACGCCGGGTATGTTGTCGCTCGCGTCTCCGGCAAGAGCTATCAAGTCTACCACGTTCTCCGGCCCAAGGCCCATGAACCTGTCCTTCACCATTTCGATATCATATATCAGGTCCTCTTTATGGGTGTTGCATACCTTTACGTTGTCGTTTACCAGCTGGAGCATGTCTTTATCCCCGGTCACGATATAAACCTTGATCCCTTCCCCCGAGACCTTCTTGGCTATCGTAGCCAGGATATCGTCCGCCTCGAACCCTTCTTTTTCAAATATCGGTATATTATAGGCGGATACGACCTCTTTTATCAGCGGCATCTGTTCGATCAGGTCATCAGGCATTGGTTTTCTCTGTATTTTATACTGATCGAATTTTTTATGCCTGAAGGTCGGGCCTTTCAGGTCAAAGGCCACGGCGAGATAATCAGGCCTTTCCTTGTCAACCAGCTTTCTCAGCATCAGTAAAAAGCCGTAAACGGCGTTTGTGGGCCTGCCCCTTGAGTTCCTGAGGTCCTTTATGGCGTAATACGCCCTGTAGCAATAAGAATTCCCGTCTATCAAAAAAAGTTTTTCTTTTTTAGCCATTTATCTTTAACAAGGGATTTTTCTCATTTATGGAAGGATGATCAATTCAAGTGATTCAGGTGGAATCTACTCCGGCAAAATGTTGAGTATTGACTCAAAATCCTTTTTCGCGCCATCGAAATCCTTCTGGCGGTAACGCGTCATGCCATCGCTGTAAAGGTCTTCTATCCTCTCCTCCTTCATTTTGATTTTCACGTCTTCCTCCAGGGCCAAGAGGGCCCTGTCCTCAGGAAAATTATTTTTTCCGCTCCTTATCTCGTCCAAGGCCCTTGAATACTCCCCCTTGGAGTAATAATCTCTAGCCCTGCTGTAATAAACATTGGATCCCCCTGCGGGCTTGGCCTTGACGGCCGGCTTGCTGTCTTTTGTCTTTTTTTCCTCGCGCAGCCTCTGCTCAGCCAGTTTCAGGGATTCCTCGAGCTCTTTGTCTATATTTCTTTTCGCGGCGGGCGGCGCCTTGATTTTCTTCTCGGCCGTTTTCCTGGGGGCCTTTTTCCTCTCCGGCTGCTTATCTTTTTTGTCCTCTTGAGTTCCTATCCTGGTCCACCTGGAGGCCTTCTTCGGTTTTTTCTCCTCGGTTTTCTTGACAGGCTTGACTTCCTTTACCCTGGTCTCGGTCTTTTTCGCGTCTTGTTTTTTGGCCGGGGCCTGCTGCTCCGTTGCCTTGCTCTTTGCGGGCTTCTCGGGTTCAGCGGCGGCCTTCGGTTTTGGTTCCTTGATATCAATCAACCCCAGTTTCTGGAGCCTCGTGACCGCCTCGTTGGTCCAGGTCTCGCCGGGCTTGCCTAATTTATATCTCCGCATCCAATGAAAAGCGGCTTTTTCCAATTCTCCCTTTCTTTCGTAAAGCAGGGCCAGGTTAGTGTGGGCGTCTTTATACTCCGGACTTATGGCTATGGCCTTCTGATACTCCGATTCCGCCCTGTCCAGCCATCCTTTTGTCTCAAAAAGTATGCCTAAATCGTTATGCGGCGCGGCGTACCTGGGGTCCAGGCCGATCGCCTTCTGATACCATTCAATAGCCGTATCAACGTCGCCATTTTCCTGTGCATCATACCCCTTGGCGCGATAAGACTCTGCCTCTTCTGAAAAAGAGGCCGCGTATATACAATTGGGATTTATTAGAATAGCACTAAGAAATATGGAATAAATGAAGACAAATCTCGCGATTCTTCTAAGTATTGACTTTTCCATTGCCCATAAGTGTATCACATGCCTCGGATTACGTCAAGTTAAAATTTGCTTTTCAGGATCTTCAGCGCCGTACATGTTCAGAGAAATACCCGCCTGTCAGCGCGTCTATGTCAGCGGTAAGTTCCTGCAGGCGCAATTCTTTCTCTATCCCGGCCTTGAGGTCTTTTGGCTCGGAAATCAAAAGTTCCGCCTGGAGCCTTCTCCTTTCAAAATATATTCTCGTAACCTGGTCTGTTATGTCCTGCCGCAGTTCAACCATGAGCTTCGATCTCGTGTCTATGGAAGTCTGGTCGTCATTCCAGATAAATCCCCCCATGTCCCAGGTCATCGTGATGTCCCAATCAACGGTATCCTTTCCTTTCCGCAGGGTATCCGGGTTTGTCCCTGAGTCCCAGTGCCAGTAATCAACCGCGTACCTGTCCAGTCCAATCGAGACATTCGGGAGCAGGGCCTTTTTTCCGGCGGCGGCCCTCCATTCTTTTATTTTATCGGGATGCACCTCTGCGTATTCGATCGCCGCGTCCCTCGTTTCTTTTACACAAGGCTCGTTATCAAAGCCTTTCAGGATATCTTTAATGGCGCTGCTTTCTCTGTCTATGCCGGACAGTTCGATTTTATACAGGCCTTTCTTCGTGGCGGCCCATAAATACCCGTCCTTGTCAACGGCTATGTCGCGCACATCCTTCGTGTCCAGGCCTTTGTAAAGCGGCTTCCAGAGTTTTTCCTGTTCAAAAAAAATAAAAACGCCCTTGCCTGTCGCGGCGTAAAAACCATCCTTGTGGACGAGCCTCCTCACTTTTAATGACGACAGTCCGGCGTTAACAAATTCTTTCCATGTCTCGCCGCTGTCCTCGCTTGCGAAAATCCCGAAATCACCCGCGAGAAAAATATTATCATTGATCACGGTCATGCTGTTTATCGGCCCACTTGCCTTGATATTTTCATCCGTGATAACCGCGCCACGTTCCGCTTCTTCTCCGCCGGTCAAAAAAATCCTTTTCCACTCGGCGCCGGAATTTTCATACACGCCTTTTTCGGAAGCGGCGAAGATCCTGTTGTCCGCGAATTCGACCCATATTATTTTACGGCTATTCATCTTCATCGGATATTCCCGCCATGCGAGGCCGTCATCGCTTTTAAAAACCCTGCCCCCGGCGCATATAAAAATACCCTGTTCGAATGCCCCCACAAAATCGATTCCGCCGTTTTCTTCATGCGCTGAAAATGTCAACGTCCAATTATTACCCTTGTCGCCGCTTCTGTATAAATTTTTTCCGCTCGAGACGTAGACAGCGTCATCGCGCGTGTCTATGGCTATGTTATCCATATCGATTTCCCGCAACCCGTCCACTAACTTCCAATCTTCGCGCGCGAATCCTGAAAGACAAAAAATAAACGCGCACAATAGCGCCAAGGCATAAAACCTTTTCATAACCCCTCCTTATCTTTTATAAAAAAGATAAGGACAGTATAATGCGTCTTGATTTAAGCTGGCAAGCGGGAATAAGTCAGAAAATAATGCCTACCAGTCACGCTAAGTTGACAAAAGGAGTATTACTCGAGTGTCAACTTAGAAAAGCGAGACAGGGAGGTTATTTTGATTTGATAGCCACCGTTTTCATGAAATCGGCGGCGTCCTCTATCTTGTCCGTGACGCCTTCGAGATATTCCGCCAATTGATAGCACAGGAAAAACGTTACCGGCTCCAGCTTCGCGTGTATCAGGGATTCTATCAGGACCTTTTTTTGGTCATCCGCGTCGTGCTCTATGCGGTCGACGTCCTCGCAGTCCGCCAGCGCCCTCTTCAGGTCGTTCTTGGTAAGGGCGTTTATGGCCTCTTTGAGCTTGGATACCGAGGTAAGTATCAAGTCCGTCGCGGTGGCTATGTTTTTCAGTACGCCGTCCGGCAATTTGTGCTCTATGAAACCCAGTATCCGCGCGGAACCGTTTGTCCAGTCGGCGATCCTGTCCAGGGCCTTCACGAAATGCAGGAGGTCTTCCCTGTCAGGCGGCAGCAACAGCCCTTCCGAAAGCTCCGTGACCATCTTCGACCTCAGGACGTCCGCGCGATGCTCACTCTCTCTCACATTTTCAATCGCCGCTGTCTTGGCGGTCAGGTCTCCCTGTATGAAGGCCTTGACCGCGTCGGAAAAATAAGAAACGGTCATGTATGTCTCTTCCACGTGTTTCTGCGCGTCCTGTAATATGGATATCTCCTCTGTTTTCCCCAGCCAGCCCAGGATGTTTCTCATCTCCTTCATTTTACCCTCCTATTTTAAAAAAACCGCCAGTCCCTTGAGAACCGCGAAGCTTATCAGCCCAGAGACAAACGGGGTCACTATCCAGCACGTGACTATCTCCCTGATTATGCGTAAATTCAGCACGTGCAGACCCTTTACCAAACCTACCCCGAAAATAGCGCCTACTATGGAATGGCTCGTGGAAACAGGTATTCCGAAAACAGTATAGATATGGACATTTATGGCGCTCGCCATCTGCGCTGAAAAGGCCATTATGGGCAGCAGATTGGCTATCTGCGTACCCACGGTTTCTATTACCTTATACCCCCACGTCACGATGCCTAATAATATCGCGGCGCCGCCTAAAATCACGCTCACTTTCAATGAAATCACGCCTGTCCCGGATATGACCCCGACCGCGTTAGCCACGTCATTCGCGCCCCACGTATAAGCCACGTAACATCCGCTGGCGACAATGAGCGCCGCCATTGTAACCTGCAGGTATTTGCGCGGAATAACGCGATAGAGCACGTTTTTGAAGACCCTGTAAAACACGTATCCCAGCAAGGCCGCTCCAATAGGCGTGAATACCCAGCACATAAAGACATCCAGCAATACCTTCCATTTAACAGGCGCGCTTATGGCCAGACCGGCCCCCGCGACCGCCCCTACTATGGAATGGCTCGTGGAAATGGGCATCTTCCAATGAGTCGCCAGGACTACCCAGACGCACGCCGCGAAAGAGGCGACTAACGCCAGATACAAAGACATATTCTTATCAAGCTGATCCATCGGGACAATGCCCCTGCCTATTGTCTTTGCGACATGAGACCCCTGCAGCGTGGCGCCTAAAAATCCGAACACGGCTATCAGGATAATCGCCTGTTTTAACGTCAGGACGCGGGATCCCACTGCCGTGCCGAGGGAATTGGCCGCGTCGTTGGCGCCTATGGACCATCCTACCGCGGCGCCCATCAGCAGAGTCAATGCTATCAGCAATATGTGCATCTATCGCCCTTCTTTGATTTTTCTTGCTTGATTCGAGTAATATTCGTCCACTTCCCCGTAAACCACGGACGATATTTCTTTTATCAATCCCGCCTGCGCCATAAAATCCCTCCCGTAAGTCATCACGCATATCAGATACGGCCTGTCCCGATGATACACTATGCCGCATTCGTGCAGCTGAAGGGTTTGATTCTCCTGGTTTTTCCTTTCGCCGAATTTATGCGATACGACCGTCCCTCCCGGCATCCCGGCGACGATACCTGACCTGAACGTGGATTCGCTCAGTATCCTCAGCGCCTTTTCAGACATGTCCCTGCCAAGATAGGACGCGTTGAACAATATCCTGAAAAAAGACGCGTACTCTTTGACAGAGATAAAATCTGTTTTTTCATAGACGTCTGTCACGCTTAATCCCATATCCGTGAATACGCCTTCCAGGACGGCATCCCCCAGATAATCGGAAAGCATGTCTTTCGCCTCGTTATCCGAATACACGATCATCCTGTAGATCAGTTCCTCAAACGTGTAATAGGCCCCTGGCTCCAGGTTTTTTTCAGGCAGGATATTCTGAAAAACGGGCTTGTCCCCGTAGCTTTTCTCAAACCTCAGCTTGACGCTTAATTCATCCGGGTTCTTCTCGGCGTGTTTCAGGCACGCTATCATTATAGGGACTTTTAACAGGCTGGCCGGGGCGAATTTCTCTTTTTCGTTGATCCCCAGCCACGGGCCGTTCAACAGGTCTCGGAAATACACTGATACATAGATGACCTCGCCTCGCTCAATACGCGCGCTTATGGTTTTTTCTATCTTTTTTTTCAGCTCATAGACTTCTTTATGGCGGAATTCGGCCGGTTTTTCATAATCAAGAAGGGGGCTTATGAATTCATACCCTTTTAAACGGGATTCCTCTACCTGCCCCGATGCGCCATATTTATTATTTTTGAGACAATCGATATTTATCAGCAGCCCCAGGGCCGCTCCCGCGATAAAAACCAGGATTAACGCCGTGTATTTTTTTATGGCCGGTATCGACATCTTTGCTATTCCAAGGTTATGTTTCCGGTAGTCCTGCTTATTAAAATTGTTCTTGATCCGCCCTGCTTGTCAGTGAGCGTGATAGCGCGCGTCTGTCCGTCTATCGCGCCGTCGGGCAGGAATGTGATCTCGCGATCAGCGCCGGTTATATCAAATTTTACAGAGCTTGACAATGAATATTTTTTCTCGTATATCTTTCCGGCCCCGTCCTCTATCCAATACTTGTTTTCTTCCGCGTCAAAAACTACGGAATGGTTTCTTCTTAACGTGACGGCGTTGCTCCTGGCGACGCGCAGGACGCCGGAGACGGCCCTTGCCGCGGTCTTCAGCCGCAGACCTTTTCCAAAACCGGAGGCGAACGGCACGGATATGCCCATGAACATACCTATTATGGCAAGCACCACCAGCATTTCAATAAGGGTAAACGCTTTTCTTTTCATAAATACATCTTGTCTCAGCTTAAACCTCGCGGCTGTAATGGCTACCAGTTCGTGATGTCATCTTTGTCGTTCCCGTCGCCCTGGCCGTTTGGGCCCTTTGAATAGATGTCGTACGAAGAAGGGTTATTGACGCCTGGTTTGATGTATACGAACGCGTTTCCCCACGCGTCCACGTATTCCCCGTTTTCGCTCAACTCATCTCTTTTAATATGTATATAAGGCCCTGTCCAGTCGTTGTCACCAGGGTCTTTGGTCAGCGCCTCGACTAAATTTTTATTTTCGGCCTGCGGATAATCGCCCATGTCTGTCTCATACATGCTTATGGAAGTCTCAAGACCGGCTATCTGCGCCTTTGTCTTCGTGACGGCCCCGCGCTTGCGCGCCTGCTGCGCACCGCTCACCACCATCCCGGCCAATATGGTGATGATCGCGATGACCACCAGAAGCTCGATCAAAGTAAATCCCTTTTTCATAGACACCTCTTACGTTATGCATCCTGCGCAATACGCACGACGCGTGACACAACACGAACAAATATATCGATAACTCTAAATATACTCTTTTGTCTCCTTTAAAACCTCTTCCACGCTGGTTATCCCCTCGGATATCTTATTGAGTCCGTCTTCGCGTAAAGTGCTCATGCCCGCCTCGCTCGCGGCCTTTCTTATGAGAGACGCGCTGGCGCGCCTCACGACCAAGTCCCTTATTTTATCGTCTATCAGGAACAATTCATATATGCCCGTGCGGCCTTTATATCCTGAACCATTGCACTCCGGACACCCCTCGCCTTTATAAAATCTCATGCCCTTCATCCTTTCCCTGAAAACCCCGAATTCCGCCATCTCCCCCGGGGAAGGGGTGTATTCTTTTTTACATTTTTTACATATGGCCCTCACAAGGCGCTGCGCCAGTACCGCCCGCACCGTGGAGGTGATCAAAAACGGCTCCACGCCCATGTCAACGAGCCGGGTTATGGCCCCGGGCGCGTCATTCGTATGCAGGGTGCTGAATACCAGGTGGCCTGTAAGCGCGGCCTGTATGGCTATCTCGGCTGTCTCAGCGTCGCGTATCTCGCCCACCATGATTATGTCAGGGTCCTGCCTGAGGATGTGGCGCAGGGTCTTCGCGAATGTCAGGTCTATCTTGGGATTTATGGCGACCTGTATTATGCCTTCTATGTCGTATTCAACGGGATCCTCGGTGGTTATGATCTTGTAGTCTATCTTGTTTATCTCTCTCAGGCATGAATAAAGCGTGGTTGTCTTCCCGCTTCCCGTGGGCCCCGTGGTCAGCACTATGCCGTTAGGCCTCTGTATCATTTCCCTGATCTTGGATTTAACGGCCTCATTCATGCCTATCTGGTCCAAAGACAAACTGACTACGTTTTTATCAAGCACCCTCATCACTATGCTTTCTCCGTAAAGCGTGGGCAGGGTCGAAACCCTGAGGTCGACAGAATTCCCTTCTATGTCTATCATTATCCTTCCGTCCTGAGGAAGCCTGCTTTCGGCCACATCAAGATTCGCCATTACCTTTATCCTTGAGCTTATCGCGAGGCTTAGATCTCTCGGCGGATGGGCCGCGTCGTAACAAACGCCGTCTATCCTGTATCGTATCTTATAGTCTTTTTCAAACGGCTCAAAGTGTATGTCAGACGCCTTTTCCCTGACGGCCCTCAACAATATCATGTTCAACAGCTTCACCACCGGCGCGCACGAGGCTATCTCTTTCAATTTATCCGCGTCGGCGCCTGCCGCCACGGGTGTCTTGCAGGATGATTTTTCGGCCTCATTTATGACCTCGCCCAGCGATTCCTCTTCCTTGCCATAAGACCTTTCTATGGCGTTTTTTATTTCTTCTTCCTTGGCCTTGACTAATTTTATTCTCAATGCCGAGACAAAGCGCAGGTCATCGGCCAGCTTCATGTTTGACGGATCAGGGACAGCTATCCAGACCACGTCTTTTTCTATCTTGACAGGCATGGCGCTGTAGAACCTGGCCGTCGAGGCCGACAGCTTGTTTATCGCGGCCCTGTCTATGTTTATTTTTGACAAATCAATGGCGTCAGAATCAAACATCCTGCGTTACCCTCAATACTTCCTGCAGTGTCGTGTATCCCCTTTTTACTTTTTCAATGCCATCTTCTTTCAGCGTCCTCATGCCGAATTCCCGCGCCTTCCGGCTTATATCTCCGCTCGGGGCGTTTTCTATCACGAGTTCCCGTACGGCGTCCGTCATAATCAATAATTCGAATATCGCCAGGCGGCCTTTGAAACCCGTATTATTGCAGTCCGGACACCCTTTGCCCCTGTACAACTCGATGTCCTGCGCCTTGTCGCCGGAGTTCACGCAAAGCGCGGCCTTTTCTTCCTGTGTGGGCGAGTACGGTTGCCTGCAGGCCGGGCAAATCACCCTTACAAGCCGCTGAGCCAGGACACCCTGGACCGTGGACGCCACAAGATACGGTTTTATGCCCATGTCCACGAGCCTGGTGACGGCGCTCGCCGCGTCGTTGGTATGAAGCGTGGAAAATATCAAATGTCCCGTAAGGGCTGACTGCACCGCTATCTCCGCTGTCTCCAGGTCTCTTATCTCGCCGACCATTATTATGTCAGGCGCCTGTCTCAGCATGGACCTCAGGCCGCCGGCGAACGTAAGATTTATCTGCGGCTTCACCTGGACCTGATTTATGCCGTCCAGCTGATATTCCACCGGATCTTCTATGGTGATGACCTTGCGTTCTTTTTGGTTCACGTGGCTTAGCGTCGCGTACAGGGTAGTGGTCTTTCCGCTGCCGGTGGGGCCTGTCACGAGTATCATGCCGTTAGGCATGCTTATCAGCCGTTCAAAATCTTTTCTGTTGTCCGGAAGAAAGCCGATGTCTTCCATCCCCACCAGGAAACTTGATTTGTCAAGTATCCTCATGACGACGCTTTCCCCGTGTATGGCAGGCAGGGTGGAGACCCTCAGGTCCAATTCTTTCTTTTCCAATACAATCTTTATCCTGCCGTCCTGAGGCATGCGTTTTTCCGCGATATCCATGCCCGCCATGATCTTCAAGCGGCTTATTATGGCCCCCTGCAGCCTTTTTGGCGGTCCCGGGATCTCATGCAGGATTCCGTCTATGCGGTAGCGCACGCGGAACTTATTTTCCAGGGGCTCCACGTGTATGTCGCTCGCCCTTCTTTTAAGGGCCTCCTCTATTATAATGTTCACTAGTTTTATTATCGGGGCGTCGTCGCCTTTCGCGTCCTTGATATCAGCTGAGGCCTTGTCCAGATCAGGGGCCGGTTTTTCTTTACGCCTTGCGGAATAGCATTCATCCAGGACTTTGTCCAAATCTCCGGATTGCGCCAGGGATATCTCAACCGGGACCCCCGCAGTCTTTTCAAAAAAATCATCGGCCAAAAAATTCAACGGATCGTCTGTCGCCAAAAACAGCCTGCCCGATTCCAGCTTGTACGGCACGAGACGATGCGCCGCGGCGAATTTCTGGGTAATCATGTCCAGGGCGTCGCTCTTTATGTCTTTCGGGTTTACGCTGATGGGCGGAAGCCCTATCTGCGGCATAAGGGCGCTTCCCACGTTTTCGCTGGATACATACCCCATCCTGACCAATATCTTCGAAAACCTTTCTTTCGTATTGATCTGCTGTTCCAGCGCCTTATTTATCTTCGCCTCGTCTAAAAGACCTATATTCTTCACCGTCTCCTTTACCAGGTCGCGCTGTCTTGTCATAACAAATCCTTGAGCGGCGTCTTATGCCTGGCGCTGGCCCTGACCAGGTCGCGGTATTCCCCGGACGCCTTGATCAGTTTTTGTCCCAGGTAACCTTCGGTCACGCGTATCTTTCCGAGTTTCCCGCCGCCTACCGTCTTCTTTTTTCTCCGCAGCTTCAGCCGCCTTGTCTCATAATATCTTATTCCGAAACTGGTGGTCTCCCTCAATATCAGCTCCGCCATGCTGTTTAATTTATCTTTCGGGGAAAGGACGCTCAACAGGACTCCGGGCCTCATCTTTTTCATGTAAACGCTGGTCATGAAAACCTCCAAGGCGCCGGCATTGTACAATTTCTCGAAAAGAGACTCATAGACGACGGGGCTCATGTCGTCTATGTTGGTCTCTATCACGCATATGGTGTCTTTTATCATTTATTTATAACGCTCGCGAAATAACCCGCGCCGAAACCGTTGTCAATGTTGACTACCGCCACGCCGGGAGAGCATGAGTTCATCATGGTAAGAAGCGGCGCGATCCCTTTAAAACTGGAACCGTAACCCACGCTCGTGGGCACGGCTATGATCGGCTTATCCGTTAAGCCGCCTATGACGCTTGCCAGCGCGCCTTCCATCCCGGCCACCACTATTATCACGTTCGCCCTGGTTATCTCAGGCAGCTTGTCCAGCAGGCGGTGGATACCGGCGACCCCGACGTCATAAATAGTCTTGACCTTGTTCCCCATTATCTCCAGCGTCTGCCTGGCTTCTTCCGCCACCGGTATGTCACTGGTTCCGGCGGTAAGTATGAGCACGACCTTGCCGCTTTTCAATCTGCCCTTATTCAAATATATGATCCTGGCCGCTTCGTTATATTTCAGGCCAGGAAAATCCCGTGCCAAAAATTCATAAAGCCGCCTGTCCGCCCTGGTGAACATCACCGGGGCCTTTTGTTTTATCAGCGCGGCCGCTATCTTCCTGACCTGCTCCGGTTTTTTGCCGGCGCAGTACACGACCTCGCCCAGGGCCTTGCGGAAGACCCTGTGATGGTCCAGGCGCGCGAAATCAAGGTCCTGATAAGGCAGGTGCTTAAGGGACTCATACGCCTTTCCCGCGGAGACCTTTTTGGAATAGACCCTGTTCAGCAGATCTTTTATGTGTTTTTTGGAAAGCATCGAAGAATTTATTTAAAAATAAAGTATAAGATAACAATTACCGCGATGGCTGAAAATATGTAAAAATCGTTAAAATAAAGAAAATCCCTGATTGAATCAATGGTATTTTCCGCGTGTTTCCTGTTGTCCCTCGTGACCCCTTTTCTGCGGTACGTCTCCAGGTCATCGACCTTGAATCTCGTGTAGATGCCGCCTATCCTGTACACCGGTATCCGCTTGTTATCCGACAGGACCTTTATCTCGTCTTCGCTGATGGCCAGATAATCGGCCGCTTCTCTCGACGTCAAAAATTTTTTCATCATACGAACAACCTCGATCCGATGTTTATTACTTCGCGCGTTCCTTCGCTATCCATTCGTCAATCCTGGACCGCTCGAATTTCCAGTCGCTGCCTTCCTTGAAGGCGGGTATCTTGCCTGTGTTCGCCCAGTCAACTATATTGGATATCTCGACTTCGAGATATCTGGCGAGCTCGTCTATGTTAAATACGCTGCCCGTGAGCATATGGCACCTGCCGTGAATGACCGCCCCTTCCTCGACGCTCAGGACAGGCGCCGTCACGTCTCCCACTATATGCGCCTTTGACATGACCTTCAACCGCTTGCGCGCCAATATGTTGCCCGTGACCTTGCCCGCGGCGGTTATCTCGTCACCCATGATATCCGCGCGTATCGACGCGCTTTCCCCGATAATAAGACTGCCCTTGGTGTCCAATTTACCCTCGAACCCGCCGTTTATCCTGAGCTTGACCGGGTCCTTGAATGAAAGGGTCCCCTGCATGCTTGCGTCAACGTCCAATATCTTCTCTTCGTCTTTCCCGCGCTTGAGCATCG
>JBAZOA010000019.1:0-20382 GCA_041648935.1 Candidatus Omnitrophota bacterium
GGCCGCCCTCATCATGTCGCTCCCGCCTGAGGCGTGCACGTTAAACATGAATACGCCCAGGCGCGTTGCTACGACACTCGAAGACCTGACGGTATTCGGTATGTCGTGGAATTTCAAATCCAGAAAAACTCCCCTGTCATATTTCCTGACAAGTTCTACCGCCTTATTGCCGCAAGAATAAAATAACTCCATACCTATCTTGAATACGCTGACATGAGGACTCAACAAGTCCAGAAGCCTCTCTTCTTCTTTGAGCGTATTGACATCCAGCGCTATGATGATCTTGTCCTTCACCATTTGTTTTGGGACACTAAAGTGTCCCCTACAGTTTTGTCGCAAAGGCCTTCATAAACAGGCAGGTTAAAACCTGCCTATTCCCGGCCTTTGCCTCTAAAATACTCGCTAATCCCTTTTATTATGCTTTCGCACGCGCCGGGATCCACAAAATTAGCCGTGCCTATCTGGATTGCGGCGGCACCCGCTATCATGAATTCGATCGCGTCTCTGGCGGTCATTATCCCGCCCATCCCTATCACGGGTATCTTCACGGCCCTGGCAACCTCCCAGACCATCCTCAGCGCGATTGGCTTTATGCAGGGCCCGCTCAGGCCGCCCGTGACATTGCCCAAAACCGGTTTTCGCGTGTCTATGCCTATCGCCATGCCCAAAAACGTATTAATCAGACTCACCGCGTCCGTGCCCGCTTTTTCCGCGGCAACGGCGATCTCAGTGATATCTGTGACGTTTGGTGAAAGCTTTGTGATCAACGTCTTACCGGTTACGGCCCTGACGCTTTTAACCAAATCACGCGTCGCTTCTTTATCCTGCGCTATCAAACCATGGCCTTTATTGATATTCGGGCAGGAGATATTAAGCTCTATCCCATCCACGCCCTTTTCTCTGTCGAGCGTCTCGGCTAATTTACAAAACTCTTTTATGTCATTTCCTGATATGCTCACGATTACCGGCACTTTTAATTTCACAAGATACGGGATTTTTTCCTTTATGAAATTTTCCACGCCTTCGTTCTGCAGGCCTATCGCGTTAAGCATCCCTGACGCGGTCTCGCAAATCCTGGGCATGGGATTGCCTTTTCTCGGCTTGAGCGTTATTGTCTTCGTGACAATCGCGCCGAGTCTTTTTAAATCCACCAGGCCTTCGAATTCCTTCGCGTACCCGAATGTCCCGGACGCGGCCATCACCGGATTCCTTAATCTTATTTTGCCTATTTTTATATCCATTTTCATGCCTTCCGCCGGAACAGATCGCGCGCGTTGAATACGGGACCGTCCTTGCAGGCGAGCTTATTGCCTTTTTTTGTCTCAACCGCGCAGCCAAGACACGCGCCAATCCCGCACGCCATCTTTGTCTCCATGGAAATCTGACATTCTATTTTTTTATTAAGGCAGATGCCCGCCACGGCCCTCAGCATCGGCTCCGGGCCGCACGCGTATACCGTCGGGTATCGGGTGTCCGGCGTCCGGCGCAAAACATCTTGAAGCAATCCTGATACAAAACCTTTGCGCCCGAGCGTGCCGTCATCCGTGGCGATATGGACTTCGGCGCCTATTCTTTTAAACTCTTTTTCGCATAAAATAAGTTTTTTTGTCTTCGCGCCTATCAGGATAACAGGCCTTATTTTTTTTCTGGCCATCTCTTCCGCCAGAAAAATCATTGGCGCGACTCCGATGCCGCCGGCAATCAGAACGGCGCCGGACGCGGGACGCCGGACGCATGGCAAAAGATCGAATCCGTTACCTAGCGGGCCAAGGACTTTCAGTGTTTCACCTTTTCTCTTATTCGCCAGGATCTCCGTTCCCCTGCCTATTACCTCATACAACAATTCCATTGTCATGGCGCCGGGCGCCGCCGGGCGCCGGACACGGGATATGCCCAGCGGCCTTCTCAAAAGCGGATCAGTGTCATTGCCGCACCTGACCATCACGAACTGCCCAGGATTGGCTGTCTTGGCCATGTAAGGCCCCTCCAGGACCATCCTGTAATATCCAGGGGCGACTTCTTCATTGGATAAAATTTTCGCCTTCATGTCTTTCATCAGAATAAATCCATTTGCTTTTCAGCCGCGGCGGCATCTTTCATTATCTCTACGGTCCCGTATTCCCCGTCAAACCCGGGCAATATGTTGACCTTGCCGTTCCGCGCGTTTATTATTGCCCCGGCTATCTTCCGAGGCAATTCTTTCAGGAGCGCGTCTTCCGTGATTTCCGTCAGCACCTCAAACTCTGTCCCGAGCCTGGGCACTATCGCGCGATATTCCGCCTCAACCGCCTTGGAACCATCCGCCACCCCCAGCACATCGGATATTATCTCGCCAAGCGGGATCATCCTCTTGTAGGGGATCGCCCCGGGGGGCACAAAGCCATCCGGCCTGTCAGCCAATTCATCCACCCTGTTCATGACGCCTATGGTAACCGGCTTTCCGCAGACGGGACAGATATTTTTATTTTTCTTTGTCTCCGCGGGGCTCAGCCTGACATTACAGAGCCTATGGCCGTCATAATGATACTTGCCTTCTTCGGGAAAAAATTCTATCGTATATAAAAATTTCTTGTTGTCCTTTTTTTTCAACGCGTCCATCACCGACCTGTAACTCATTTCCACGTCAAACACATTCGCCTCCCGGCCTATTTTCTGCGGGCTATGAGAATCGGAATTCGAAATCAAATTAAACCTGTCCAGCTTGCTCCATCTCCAGTTCATGCCCGGATCGGAAGAAAGCCCTGTCTCAAGGGCGTAGATATCCTTTGAATATTCCTCAAAACATTCCTCTATGGCGTCAAAACCTGATTTGGACCCAAAGAGGGAAAACCAGGGCGTCCATATATGTCCCGGGACGAGAAATATATCCTTGCTGATGCCGAACAAGACCTCGGCCAGGTCCTTCGCGTCCATTCCCAGTATCGGCCTCCCGTCAGAGGCGAGATTGCCGTATCCCGAAAGCGTGGCGTTGACCTTTTCGGCTATGTCAAAACTTGGCATGAAAATTACGTTGTGGATCTTCCTGACCCTGCCGCCTTTGGAATATATGCTTGATATCTCCCCTGTCAGGATAAAATTCACGCCGTTATATTCATAAAAACCGTTGCCGGAATCCCTTAAGACATCCTTTATCTCCTCAAGCCAAAGATAATGAGTGCAATCGCCGGTGCCCAATAAAGATATACCCTTTAGCTTGGCGAATTCCGAAAGCGTCTTTATATTCATGGCCGGGCTGGTCGCCCTGCTGTATTTGGAATGTATGTGGAAATCCGCGACGAATTTCATGACTTATAGACCATCTCCCCTTTACACAAGGTATATTCGACGACTCCTTTTAACCTTCTCCCAAGAAACGCCGAGTTTTTCGACTTGGACAGAAAATCTTCTTTTTTCACTGTCCATTCTTTATCCGGCGATATAATAATCAGATCGGCGGAAGCGCCCGCGGCCAAAGTCCCTTTTTCTATGTTTAAGATCCTGGATGGATTAAACGCCATCTTTTCCGCCAATCCACGCCAGTCCAATAATCCGGGATGTATCAGCTCGGTGATAGCCACGGCCACTTCCGTCTCCAGGCCTATGCTGCCCGATTCAGCGTATTCAAACTCGATCTCTTTTTCGTTCTCGGTATGCGGCGCGTGGTCGGACGCGATCACGTCTATTGTACCATCTTTAAGGCCTTGTTTCACGGCATTAATATCATCCCTGGACCTCAGGGGAGGATTTACCCTCATGTTTGTGTTGTAATCCAACAGGTCCTCATCGCTCAAGGCAAAGTAATGCGGCGCTGTCTCCGCGGTCACCCTCACGCCTCTTTTCTTCGCCTTCCTTATGATCTCCACTGATTCCGCGCAGCTTACATGGGCGATATGGACAGACGCGTCTATTTTTTCAGCCAGCTTTATGTCTCTCTCAATCCTCTTGTATTCCGATTCGTTGGAAATCCCTCTCAGCCCGAGCCGAGTGGAGGTAAAACCCAGGTTTACCACCCCCTTGCCTGAAAGCCCCTTGTCCTCGGAATGGCATATCACGAGGACCCTTTCTTTTTTCGCCTTTTCGAGCGCCTTCAGCATTATCTCGTCGCTGTCCACGGAAGAACCGTCATCGGAAATCGCTATCACGCCCTCCTTTTTCAAGCCGCTTATGTCGCACAACTCCCTGCCTGACCGGCCGGCTGTAATCGCCCCTGAAATAAACACGTCCACGACCGCCGTCCTATTTATAATGTCCATGAGCGCCTTGACGCCCTCGGCGCAATCGATGGCCGGAAGCGTATTCGGCATGGCCAAGACACTCGTCACCCCGCCCTTGGCGGCCGCCTTCGTCCCCGTAGCGACTGTTTCCTTATCCTCCCTGCCCGGCTCCCGCAGGTGAACGTGCATGTCCACTATCCCGGGCATGACTATCTTGTCTTTCGCGTCTATTATCATGTCGGCGTCTGTTTTCACGGACCTGCCTACCCTGGATATCTTCACGCCTTCCGTTAAAATATCCATATCGCCGTCTATCTTATTCGCCGGATCCACTACCCTGCCGTTTTTAATTAATATTCTCATTTTTCTTTTTCTCTGTCGCCTGAGATACCCAGAAAAGCACGGCCATCCTTATGGCTATGCCGTTAGTCACCTGCTCCAATATGACGGAGTTCGCGCCGTCAGCCACCCCGCTCGATATCTCGACCCCTCTATTAATAGGGCCGGGGTGCATCACGACGATATCTCTCTTCGCCTTTTTAAGCCTCTCTTCGGTAATCCCGAAATTCTTGAAATATTCCAGTTGTTTCGGAAACGCGTCCTTATCGTCGCGCTCAAACTGCATCCTCAACACGTTAACCGCGTCGGCGCCCTTGAGCGCGCGGTCTATATCATCAGTCACCCCCACGCCCATTTTATCTATACCCGGGGGTATCAGGATGTCCGGCGCGCATACGGTGACCTTCGCGCCTAATTTATTCAATCCCCAGATATTCGACCTGGCGACCCGGGAATGCGCTATGTCACCCACTATGCTGACGTTCAGGCCTTCCACGCGTCCAAATTTTTTCTTGAGCGTGAATATATCCAAAAGACCCTGGGTGGGATGCTCATGCCATCCATCCCCGGCGTTGACAACGCTTATATTAACGTTGCGGGCGAGCATGGCGGCGGCCCCTGAGCAATTGTGCCGCACCACGATTATATCCGCCTTCAACGCCTCTATGTTTTTTCCCGTATCGTTCAGGGTCTCTCCCTTTTTCACGCTGGACGTCTCTGTCGCGATATTGATGACATCCGCCGACAGCCTCTTCGCCGCCACCTCAAAAGACACCCTTGTCCTCGTGGACGGCTCATAAAACAGGTTCACCACTGTCTTGCCTCTCAGCGCGGGGACCTTTTTAATCTTCCTGTCCAGTATCTCCCTGAACGAATCCGCCGTGTCCAGCAAGAGCTCCATGTCTTCTTTGGACAGATACTCAAGCCCCAATAGGTCCTTATGCGCCCAGTTCGCTTTCCTCTTTGTCATGCCTTCGCCTCATCGATAAACACGCTGTCTTCCCCGTCTATCTCCGCCAGCTTGACCTGAACCAGTTCTTTCTGCGAAGTGGGGATATTTTTCCCCACGTAATCAGCCCTTATGGGCAGCTCTCTATGGCCCCTGTCTATCAGGACAGCCAGCTGTATCGTCTTTGGCCTGCCGAAATCTATCAGGGCGTCAAAGGCGCAGCGTATAGTCCTGCCCGTATACAGGACGTCGTCAATCAATATGATATTTTTCCCCTCTATGTCAAAATCTATCTCTGTCTTATGAATAACAGGCTGTTCCGATATCATGCTCAAGTCATCCCTGTAAAGCGTTATGTCAAGCGCGCCCACGTCTATCCTGGTGCCGTACAGCTCGTTAATCTCTTTCACTATGCGCTCCGCGAGGACATAACCCCTTGTCCGTATGCCCACTATCGCGATATCCTTGACACCCTTATTCTTTTCGATAATCTCATGGCTGATCCTGGTCAACGACCTCTGTATCTCCTCTTTCGTGAAAACTTGTTTTAATGGCATGGCTCCCCTCGTGTTATTAGAGACAAAAAAAAGGCCTAACTTTTTCAGTTAGACCCATTATGTTAAACACCTTCTCTTTTATATTCACTTTAAAACTCCCTTTTCGGCCTCTCTGTGCCGATTTAAAGGTTTTTCGCTTTGTTATTGTAATTATACCACCTATTCCCATTATGTCAAGCTCTTTAATCCCGCCTTAGTTGACACATGAGTAATACTCCTTTTGTCAACTAAGGAGTTGTTTTATGGCCCTGACGACCCTGGCTACGGAAGATTTTACCGGCCCGGATAACGGTTTATTAAAATCAAGGCGTTTCGGCTCTATGCCCATTATGATTATCTCGCATCTTAAAAATTCCAGGAGGTAATTAGCCATTATGCTGAGCGGCATCCTGTGAGAGGAAAACGAGACCCCTCCCACGTCCTTTACGGGGTCTATCAGGCCTATCCCGCCCGGCCCCTTGCCCATCATAGCGGAATCTATCATGATAAGGTGCGTAGGGTTGAATTTTTTTATCTCCCCGGTGAGGTTCTCGGGGGCGGTACCGCCGATAAACGTCCTGAATTTTATTCTGGCCTTTTCCCCAACGGCCTTATCCAATTCCTTGGCCGCGGCGATCCCCGCCGCGTCGTCACCCCTCAACTCCGAGCCGATGCCCAGGACAGCCAATCTCTGGGCCTTGCCAACCTTGTCTTTAAGAAGTCTTTTCAGGTCCCGCACGGAAAACCACCTTTAATTTATCCTTGTCCAGCTGGGCGAGCTCGAATTCCTTCGTGACCTCGAGCGCCTTTTTAAGGCACGACTCGGCGCACTGACCACAGTATATGCACTTGCCGATATTGATTTCCGCCTCGAACCGTTTGTCCCCTGTCTTTCGTATCTCTATGGCGTCCGACGGGCAATCCTTCACGCACAGCCTGCAGCCCACGCATTTTTCCGGATAAAAACGTATCTTGCCCCTGAAACCAACCGGCATGTCTGTCTTTTCAGCCGGGTAGTTCAGCGTGGCCGGCTTTTTAGCGAGAGAACTCAAAACCTGTCTCAATATTTTCCCGGGCCTCATTTTATCACGAGCTCCTTTAAAAGCAGGTTTATCGCCAGCTGTAAAAGCGCGAAAGGAACTATGTATCTCCACGAAAAATTTATCATCTGATCCAGCCTCAAACGCGCGAAGATGGTCCTAAGCAAAGAAAGTATGGCCACGATCCCGCACGTCTTCACTATGTAAAGCGCGAAACCGGGCGCGCCCTTGATGTCCAAACCGAAAGGCAGGAATACCGCGGCCAATAAAGACGCGCCTGCCACGAGTTCCATGTCCATTGTCAGGCGAAAAAACGCGAGAAATCTCCCGCCATATTCCGTGAAGCTTCCGGCCACAATCTCTGTCTCGGCCTCGGGTATGTCAAAAGGCACCTTTTCAAGTTTTCCTAAAAGCGCCACGAGCGCGACTAAAAAACCTATAAGGTTAAAGGCCCAGAGCCACTTGTGCTGGCTGTAAAAAACAACCATCTCCGTCAATGACCACGTGTTAGCCAGAAGCATTGACGCCAACACGCTCATGAACAAAGGCACTTCATAAGCGAACATCTGCGTAACCGCCCTTACTGACCCGATCCTGGCGTAAAGCGAAGTGGAATACCACCCTCCTATGAAAAATGTCAGGGTCGGTATCATGAATAAATACAGGACAACTATCACGTCCCCGTTAAAACTATAGAGGGCCTTTGTGCCCCAGAGCGGCACGTATAAAAAAGAGGCGGCGGCGGCGGTCAGCGCGAATAACGGCATTAAGGTAAACATCCTGGGATTCGCCTCTGTGGGCACCAGGTCTTCCTTGCCCAGAAGCTTTATAAAATCAGCCAGGGGCTGAAACCAGGGGGGACCGATCCTGTTCTGAAGCCTCGCGTGAAGCTTCCTGTCCAGGAACTCCGCGCATAGGCCGAAGGACGCCAAAAATAAAAACCCCGGGAATATAAGTATGTTAAACAGTTCTTTCATCTTATTTTCGTCTTAATCTTGGAGAAATCCACGCCGTTTTCACGATGCCATTCTATGCTGTACTCCCTCAACCTGTCCCATGTCATCACGTCGCTCCTGCCTGTATCAACGTCGCGCGTTGAAATAATCCTGTCCGTACACGAAAAACACGGATCTATGGCCGCTATCACTATCGGCATGTCGGCCAGAAACCTGTCCTTCAGCATGTGCTTCACCGCCTGTATGTTCGCCAGGGTGGGCGCCCTCACCTTTACCCTATCCGGCTTATCAGTGCCGTTTGATTTCACGTAATGCATGTCTTCCCCGCGCGGCGCCTCGTAACGGCTGACCGCCTCTCCCGCGGGGACCTTGCGCGGCGCCTTTACCGCGATAGCGCCTTCAGGCAGATTTTTAAGGACCTGCCTTATTATCTTGAAAGATTCCATTAATTCCTTTAAACGGACAATGGTCCTGCCGTACACATCACAATGATTGTCCGTAATGACGCCGAAAGAAACCTCTCCGTAAGCGGCGTAAGGATCGTCCCGCCTTATGTCCCGCTCGACACCGGAAGCCCTGGCGACCGGACCGACCGCGCCAAGACGAAGGGCGTCTTCCTTTGACAGGATCCCGACCTTTGAAAACCGCCTTATGATGGTAGTATCCTGCATGGCCAATTCAATGTAATATTTAGTCCTTTCCTCCAAGTCATCCATTGCCTTTAAAATCTTCTTCGATTCCTCGCCGGTTACGCCGCGCCTGACCCCGCCTATGGTATTAATCCCATAATTCACCCTGCTCCCCGTGAGCGCGGCCAATATATCCATGACTATTTCCCTGTCGCGCCAGGTATACATCAAAAGGGTGTCAAAACCTATCTCATGACCCGCGATCCCGAGCCATAAAAAATGATTGTGCACGCGTTCCAGCTCCCCTATCAACGTCCTGATGTAAAGCGCCTTTTTAGGCACCTCAAGGCCGGCCAGCTCCTCCACCGCCTGGATGAAACACGTGGAATGAGAATGAGAACAGATGCCGCATATACGCTCAATCAGGTATATATCCTGAAAATACGTCCTTTCCTCGCATGCCTTTTCTATGCCGCGGTGATTATAACCTAGACGCATGTCAAACCCGAGGATCTTCTCCCCTCTCAGGGCCACGCTGAAACTCTCGGGTTCTTTCAGCGAAGGATGCTGAGGCCCCACCGGTATCTTGAATCCGCGTTTAGAGTGCATCCTTGACCTCCTTTTTCTTCCAGTCCTTGCGCAATGGATATTCTCCCGCGGGCCAGTCGTCTGTCAGCGGATACCTGTTCCCTTCGACTAGACCTTCTATCTTCGCGCCGAAAAGATCCCTCAATTCCCTCTCGTAGACATCCGCGCTCGGAAAATATCTGGTGACGCTCTTCAACACAGGATTGGTTTTAGGCGCGGTCGTCTTCAGATTTATTATAACCCCGTCGGCGCGGCTCAAGTGATATATAAACCCCAGGCCCTCGCCCTCGTCAAGCCCTGTTATGGCGCTGAGCATGACCGGCTTCATGCCTTCCGAGATAAACCCAAATACCTCGCTGAATTTATCGGCCCCCGCTTCCATGAAGATCCTTCTCGGGCCCTGGGTCCTGGCGGCCGGCTCAAGATAACCAAACTCTTTTATCAGATGATTTTTTATTTCCTCTGACTTAGTCATGCCTCTCCTTTATCCGCGTCGGCCAAAAGTTTTACCACGCCGTCTATTATCGCCTTTGGGCTCGCGGCGCATCCTGGTATGTACGCAGAAACGGGTATGGTGGTATCGATCCCGCCCTTCACGTTATAACAACCCTTAAACACCCCGCCCGTGCATGCGCACGTGCCCACAGCCACCACGAATTTCGGTTCGGACATCTGATCGTATATCCTCTTCAGCCTGTCCTCTGTCTGATAGGTTACCGGACCCGAGCAGACCAGGACGTCAGCGTGCCTGGGGGTCCCCTTTAGCAGTATGCCGAAACGCTCCAAATCATATCGGGGGGTAAGAGAGGCCACTATCTCTATGTCGCACCCGTTACAGGCGCCTGTATTAAAATGCAGTATCCACGGCGATTTTACCCTGGCCCATCTCATTATGCTCTTTAATATCCTCATTTCTCCCTCTCAAATAAAATAGAAAGCCCCACTATTACGGATAATATATAAAATAACGCCAAAAATAAAACCTTGATCGTCTCTTTCGGCACCGTGGTGACCATCAAGGTGGCCACGTGGGCGATCGTGAAGAAAAACGCGAAAGGAAAAAACTGGCTGTAATCAGGCTGGGCCATGTGGTCATAACTGTCTTCCCCGCACTCGTAAGGCCTGCCGGACGCCTCGGGCCTTTTGGCGCCGTGATAGGACAGCCTCTTGAATAAAAAAGACGACAACGCCACCGCCAAAAATATTATCCCGAACGCTATGGGAGGAGAAAAAAACCATCCCGACATGTTACCCTTTCAGGTTCCTGGTGTCTCTGACGTCCAGAGACCCTTTATTGTGCGCGAATATCCCCATCACTATACCCATCGCCACCGTGATAAAAATAACCTCTATGACGATCATGGTTATCACGAGAGACTGGGTCAGGGCCAGGTGATTCGTTATGTAGCCCGCTATTATTATCAAAAGTGTCGCGGCCTTTATCAAAAGCTCTATGCCGATCAAGACCCTTATTGTATTATAAGTCACCAGCATGCAATAAAGGCCTATGATGAAAAGCATGACCACTGAAATAAAAAACGGCCAAAACCTTATAAGCGTCTCTAAGGTCATTTATCCCTCTGTTTTTTGAATAAAACCGCGACTCCGAAACTCCCCAGTATCAAAAGTATTATGTGCCCCAATAAATCCAGCTGTCTCATGTTCCACAAAACGTTCCTCACGTCCCTCTCCGCCTCCGCGGGAGGAAGCCTCAGGAATATTTCCACGTTCATCAGGCTTAGCGCCAGGCCGGCCGCGGCCACAATCAAGGGCAGATACCAGAACCTGTTCAGCCTGTCCTTCATGCGTTCCATTATCTCGGAACGGGTCAACGGGTTTGTAAGACTTATGGCCGTGACGAACAAGACGGATATAAAACCAGAACAAACTGAAAGCTCAAAGACCGCGGCCACCGGAGAACGCAAGCGGAACATTATAATGGTCAGGGCCGCGCTCACCGACGCGAGGCCTATGGCGGAACGCAATAAACTCCGTGTCATCGTAGTCCATAAGGCCGCTAGTATCAATAAACTTAATATTACTATATCGAGTAACATGTCACCTCACGCGAAGCCAAAACGGTAAAAATATTCCGACTGAAACTATTATCGCCGCGAGGAGCGTTTCCGCGAAAACCAGATTAAACCCCGCCCCCTTTACCTGGATATCTTTATCCGCGGGCCTGGACCAGAACACCCTCCTCTGCATCTTCAGGATATATCCCAGGGTCAATATGCTGGCGAGGGCCGCTATAAACGCGTAAACGCGGTAACCCGAAAGCCAGAGCGCGGTTATTATTATCAGCTTACTCCAAAAACCCGCCATGGGCGGGACCCCCGCGGTAGAAAATCCCGCTATCAGGGAGGTCAGGGCCGTAACCGGCATCTTCTTCCCCATGCCGGAGAGCACCGACATGTTCCTCGTCCCCGCCCTCGATTCAAGCGACGCTGAATTTATGAATAATAACGACTTAAAAACAGCGTGATTGAAAAAATGAAACATCGCGCCTGTTATACCGAGGGGCGTGCCGCAGCCCAGCCCCATTATTATGTAACCCACCTGGCTCACGCTTGAATAGCTCAGCATCCTTTTCATGTCATCCTGCATGAAAGCGGCTATCGCGGCCATTATTATTGAGACCGCCGAGACAAAAAGCAGTACCGACTTTATCGGGGCGGTCAGCAAGAACACCGAGTCCGCGAACCTCACCAGGGTATAAACGCCCGTGGCCTTTGTCGCTATGCCCGCCAGAAATATCGATACTGAAGCCGGCGCCGCCGTGTACGCGTCCATCACCCAGCCGTGGAACGGCGCCACTCCGCCTTTTATGAAAAGCCCGGAAAGGAATACCCCGAGGGCGAAATATATCAGGAAATTATGCGACGATATCCTGAGCCCGTCCCGTATGCTGTTAAAAGAAGTGCCGCCCGATATGAGCAATATCAGGCCTATGGCGGAAAGCATGAACACCGTGGCGATGGCTGAAAAAAGCACGTACTTGAACGCGCCCTCGAACGCGTCCCTCTCCTTATTCAGCGCTATCAGGACGAAAGACGCGATGCTCGCGATCTCCATAAATACGTACAACGAAAATAAATCCCTCGTGGTGGATACCGCGTTCATCCCTATCACCGCTATCAGGACAAGGCTGATAAAGATGCGCCTCTTGGAATCATCCTTCATTATCTGCCTCGACGACAAGACTGTCACGAACGCCACGAGCCCTATTGAAAGCAGGCTGACGCGACTCAGGTTATCGACCCTGCAAAACATAAACCTCTCAACCGGGAATATCACCATGACCATCTGCGCCAGAAAAAACACCAGGCTTGTCCAGTAAATGACGTTCCTCAGCTTCGACCTGCTGAAAAATATACGGTCGAATATCAATATGAATAAAGGCGCTATTATGAACGAGGATATCATATTTCCTTCATTGTCACAGGCCGCGCATCAAAAATATCACGATGATGAGCATGCCTAAAATAGACCACCCTATGTAAGTGGCGAAATTCCCGCTGTGCGACCTGCTTATAAAACGCCCCGCGAGGCCCAGGCACCCCGGGGCCAATCTATTGTAAATAAAATCATTCATCCTATCCAATAAAAACGCGCTCCAGACAAAGACGCTGACCGCCTTCAATCCAATGTCGTAAGGGTCAAAATGCCTCTTTTCCGCCTTGTCGTAAATGACCGACAACATGGGCGCGTGATGTATGTTATCAACCGCGTTTATCGCCCTCTTGCGGAGTTTAACGCTGACAAGATGATGGATCAACGCCGCGCATAAAATAATAACGGTGGCCAGGATTATCTTCGCGTTCATTGACTCCGAGAATTCCCCGGCCACGATCGGCTGTATGATGTTATGGATCGGGAACTTATTCCATAGACCAAAAATGACGCATCCGGCCGCGAGCGCGATCATCGGGAATAACATGCCCCAGGGCGCCTCTTTGACATTTTTATTCTCTTCGCGTATCCTGCCCAGATAAACAGCGTGGCCTAATTTTAAAAATGAGAGCGCCGTGAAAAAAGAACCCAGGGCCGCGGCCGCGTAAAAAACAAGACCCCTCTCGAGGGCCGCCCCGTATAATAATTCTTTTGAGAAAAACCCGTTAAAGGGCGGAACGCCTGATATGGACATCGCCGCTATCAGAAAACACGCGAACGTGACCGGCATCTTCAAGCCGATGCCGCCCAGCTTTTCCAGGTCTGTCGAGCCCGCTTCTTTCTCAACAGAACCCGCTGTCAGAAAAAGACAGCTCTTGTACATGGCGTGGTTGATCATGTGGAACAAGCCGCCTATTATCCCGGCCGGAAGCGCCGTGCCTATACCGAGCACCATGTATCCGACCTGGCTTATCGCGTGATACGATAATAACTTTTTGTAATCCTTTTGTATCAGGGCCATCATTACCGCCAATAAGATAGTAGCCGAACCGATTATCATGAGCATGGCGCTCGGCCACGCGCCGGGTGAAAGCCGGAACATGTCCAGCGAGATCCTCGCCAAAAAATAAATACCCAGGAGCTTTTCCAGGGCCGCCGGCAAAAACGCCATGAAAGGAAGAGGGCTTGCCAGGCTCGCGTCCGGTATCCACGAATGAAAAGGCATGGCGCCGGCCTTTGCCAGGGCCCCTATCATCAAAAGCGTGAAAGCCAGACCCGCCATGGGAGTAAAAGAAAGGCTTATCTTTGACATGGCCAGAGTCCCGGCCAGATGAGCGGTCAGGGCTATCCCTATCATCATGCACAAATCGCTGACGCCTACTATGGTAAACGCCTTTATGGCTGTCTTGTACGAGTCTTTCCCCCCTATGGCGATCATCCCGAACAGCGTCAACAAAAGGCCCTCCCAGAAGAAAAGCATCAAGAAAAGATTCTCCGCCAATACCGCGCCGTTCACAAGGCACAGCGTTACCAGGAGATAAAAATAAAATTGCTTGGCGGAGGCCTTGTCCGACATGAACGCAAGGGAATATAAAGTCACTAAAAATCCGAACCCCGCCGCCGCTATCAGGATAAAACCCGCGAGAAGATCCGCCCTCAATGAAAGATCTATGCCGAACCCAAGCCACGGCGCTGAAAAATTCACGTTTTTATTGAACAGGGATGCCGCGACAAACAGGTTCACGGCCGCGCCGGCCAGCGCCAAGGCCTCCTTCATCCTGTTTGATTTTTTCGGGGCGCATAAGACCAATAAGGCCGCCGCTAAAGGCGTTACTATGGGTAAAAAAATCTGTTTCATCGCACCACCATCTGTACCAGACGATTGGGATAGTTCACGAAAATCCCCGCGGCGAGCGAAAGCGCGGCCAATAATACCACTGACGCTACCATTATCCTCGACCCCTCTCTCGCCTCTATCTTCAGGTCTCCCAGGAAAATAAATTTAAACATCCTTAATAGATAAAGTATCGTGAGGATCGCGCCTAAAAGGAACAGAAACGTCAGGACGAAACTCCCGTCCTCTATCGCGCCCATGAAAACCAGGTACTTGCTGAAAAACCCACCGAACGGGGGTATGGCCATGACCGAGAAGGCGCAGAATAAAAAAGACAGCGCCGTTAGAGGCATTGTCTTTATCAGGCCTCCCATCCTCGTGATGTCCTTTGTCTTCGCGTTCTGCTCTATTATTCCGGCAGAGAGAAAAAGGCCCGCCTTCGCCATGCCGTGCATCAATATATAAAGGAGCCCGCCTGTCACGCCGATCTTGTGGGATGTTGAAAGCCCAAAAAATATAAATCCTATCTGGCTTATCGTGGAATACGCCACTATCCTCTTGATGTCCACTTCCACCAGGGCCGCTCCGGCGGATATCACGGCGCTCAGGCCGGCTATCAAAGGCACTGCGGTATACCATGCCTGGCTCATCTCAAAAGACACCACGAAAAGCCTGGCGAACACGTAAACGCCTATCTTGACCAGTACCGCCGCGTGCAATAACGCGGTGACAGGCGAAGGCGCGATGCCGGCGTCAGGGAGCCACGTATGAAAAGGCAGCGTGGCTGATTTCGTGAATATGCCGAACAAGATCAACAGCACGGCCATGTCAGGGAGAGGCCTCGCGGACAATATCCCCCTTATGACAGGTATGTCAAAAGAACCGGTCTTGCTGTAAATATAGATAAAACCGACGAGCATCATCACGGCGCCGAACATGGTCACCAGGAATGCCTTGTCCGCCCGCATCCAGTCGCTGTCCTTCCTGAAAAAACCTATGAGGCGCCAGCTCGCTATGGCCGTCATCTCCCAGAACATGTACAGGAAAATAAGATTCGCGGAAAAAATGATCCCCATCATGGAACCCAGGAACAGGACCACCATCAGATAATACTCATTCTGGTTCTCGTAATGACTGATGTACCCGAAAGAATATAATATTATTATAGCGCCTATCAGGGAAGATGTGGCCGCCATGAATACGGCCAGGCTGTCAACGTTGAGCGTGAAATTCAAGCCCATTAAAAGCGGTTTATTTATGGCCAGGGTATGGCCTGACATCACAAAAGGGATGAGTTTCAGGGAAAGGACGAAGGACGAGGCCACAAAGACAAGCGCCAGGGCATTCCTCAGGCCGCGTGAAATCCGACCGGCCAAAGGCAGCAATAACGCCCCTATCAAAGGAATAAATATTATGGAAAACGCCAATACGCCGTTATTCATAAAAGTTAAAAAAGCCCTTGAATATCAGGGCTTCTATATTGAATTCCCTATTCTCGCGATTGCGTAATGTGGATTATGTTACCACGAACCCCCCTCTATTGCAAGTAAAATCATCTTCTCCGGCAGCCAGGCCTACGAAAAGACGCTCGGCCGCCCCAGCGAGGCGCCCTCGCTCCGCCCCGATTCTCGCTCGTCTCTCGGCAGTCCGGGGTCTGAGGCGCATAAGAAAGATTTCGCCAAAAGTCCGCAAGGGATTACGGCGAGTTTCGGACAGAGCCTTAAAGGGTCTTAGGCGTAAGGAGAAACGAGCCGTAAACCGCAGCGGACGGCGAAATCATTTCAGCGCCGAACGGCCCCGGACTGCCGAGAGACACCATGCCCGCTCGAATCGGCGTAGGCTTTTCTTTAGGCCTGGCTGCCGGAGAAGATGATTAACTAAATCTAATTAGATTTAGTCCTCAAACTGACTTTTATGAACTTGACAATCACCGGCAGGAGCGACAGGAATATGATAAATAACGTAAACAGCATGAAATGATCCTTGATCAGCGGCATGCCGCCGAACCAGAATCCGCCGAATATGAAAAGCGCGGCCCATATAATCCCGCCTATCACATTATAGGCGAAGAATCTCCCATAACTCATACAGCCTATGCCCGCCACGAATGGCGCGAACGTGCGCATCATGGGGATAAATCGCGCGAGGACTATCGTCTTTGGCCCATGCCTTTCATAAAACCTGTGCGTGGCGTCCAGATATTCTTTCTTAAAAAACCGCGCCTTCTCGTATTTGAACACCTTGGGGCCTATCGCCTTCCCTATCGCGTAATTCAGGCTGTCCCCGAGTATCGCGGCCGCCGATAAAAGGATAAACACATTGATTACATTGAGGGAACCCTGGGCGCAGATCGCGCCTGTCATGAAAAGAAGCGAATCGCCCGGCAGAAAAGGGGTCACCACGAGCCCTGTCTCGGCGAAAATAATCAAAAAAAGAAACAAATACGCCCACGCCCCATAGGCGCTGATGATAGCGGTCAGGTGTTTATCAAAATGCAGCAAGAATTCTATCGCTGTCTGCAGGTATTCCATAAGGACCTTATAGCCTCCAATACTATGATAAAGCTCAGGATTAAAAGTATTATGCCGCAAACGCCGGAGATCAGGACATCGTGGGGAATATTATTATTCCGACCGGAAGAGACGAGCCCCGCGAACGGCGTGATCAGATTTACCAGCGACCATACTGTCATTACCATCATGAACAACATAGGCAGTATCGTAAAAAACGGCCACTTCCCGCATTTTATCAGCCAGAGAGAAAGCGCCAGCAGTATGAGACTGGCTAAAAGCTGATTACTGGTCCCGAAAATCGGCCACGCCACCAGATACCCCTTCTCTTTCGTGAACATAAGGAACGCGAAAGGGATAGCCAGGCTTATCAGGGAAGCGAAAAATCCGCTTAATCTTGAACGCCATCCCGTCAATTCCTGCAGTATGTACCGCGCGAGACGCGTGCACACGTCCAGGGTATCATAAACAAATGTGGAGAACGCCAATAAGGCGAATGGAAAAGCCACGCTGTATCCTATCTTCACCAAGCCCAGATACCTCGCGATGCCGTGGGCGTAAATCGTATTAGGCTCTGATTTCAGGATATCGGAACCTTTGGGCAGCATGATCACGGTGGCTATCGCCAGTATGGCGACCAGGCCCTCCAGAAGCATCGCGCCATAGCCTATGGCTAAAGTATCGCTTTCTTTCCTGATCTGCTTGGATGTCGTGCCTGAACCGACAATGCCATGAAACCCTGAACACGCGCCGCAGGCGATAGTGATGAATAAAAGCGGGAAGATCAGCTTATGGTTCGCGGCGCTGCGCATCCCCTCGAGATTCAACGCGGGATATTCTATCCTGAACCCCCCGAATAAGGCGCCTGCCAGGCCGATGCCAATAACAAGATATAAAAACCATCCGCCAAGATATCCCCGCGGCTGAAGCAATAACCATACGGGGACCATGGACGCGACAAGGCAATATGCCAGCAAAATAAAATGCCATTCCCTGATTGAAACCGTCCCTATGGCCCCGAGTATCGCCTCGGGCAGGCGCGGGCCAATCCAAACAATGAACAAAGTTACCGGCAAAAATATCAGGGTGGCCAATCCAAGCTTCATCTTAAACTTATACAGCAGCACTCCCATCATAACGGCCGCCATCAGATACAGAACAGACGAGGCCGCGACCCCATTGCCAAAAGACGAACCGTCTATGACCGACTTGAAGGTCTGCGCCGTAATGTCGGTAAAGGCTATTATCACGTAAAGGAGCGTCAGCCAAACAAAAAGGAGAAAGAAGACGCGGGCGGAGGCGGGCATGTATTCCTTGACAATCTCGCCTATGGAACAGGCCTTGTGGCGCACGGACGCGGCAAGACTGAAAAAATCATGCGAACCGCCTATGAAGACCGCGCCTAATATTATCCACAATACCGCGGGCAGCCAGCCGAACCACAGACACGCGAGTATCGGGCCCACTATGGGCCCCGCGGCGGCAATGGCTGAAAAATGCTGACCCAGCAGAAGCGCGGGCTTGGCGGGCACATAATCCACCCCGTCATTTATCCTGCACGCCGGGGTAATGCATGTATCGTCCGGCTTGAACCTGGCGGCCAGAAACCTGCCGTAAGATAAATACGCCAGCGAAAAAATAACCACGGCCGCGATAATCAGCGAATACAGCATATCCGTTTCCTAATCCAGGGAATCATACGAGAAAAACACCACGCCGTCAGGGCCCAAGTCTTCTATCAGGTCTTCCTGTTCATTTAACAAGGCCCTGTCGTTTTCCATCAAGAAATTCCCTATGCCCACCAAGACCCTGCCCTTGCCGCGATGGGCAAGGGCTGATCTGGCTACCTCTGCCGCGAACCGATTATTCCTGGTGTAATTCATGAGCACCACGTAATCGATAACGCCTTCCTCAAGCCATCCTGACCAATCCTGGAACGCCAGGGAATAGGCGTTTTCAGGGGAAGGCATGACAGCGCAGGAAACCAGCATGTCCTTTGAGACAGCTTTCACATTTTCTGATATGGCCTTGGCAAGGATTGTCAACTGATCCCTTTTCCAGTTATCCCATTTTAAAAAATTATCTTTTTCATCGGCCATGGATAACGGGTCAAGGCCTGTCTTTTCCTTGAAACCCGCTATGCCCATTTCCCCATACCCGTAAGTGAGGCCGTATCTTTTGAAATTGGACCTTGGTACGTACGGGACCGGATATGGATACCGGATGTAATCCAGGTGCATCCCGCTTAACAAAGGATACCTTCTCGCGATCTCGTTGGATATCGAGACAATATATTCCCGCACCCTTGGATCGGCCGGCTCCAGGAAAATCTGGTCGTCTCTCAAATAATACTTATCGGACTCATTTACGGCCTCGGTCCTGGCTGAAGGCCTGAGGTATTGATCCCTTGTCAGGACGCTGGTCCCGAATTTTTTCACGATATCCGCTTCTTTATTCTGGCTCAGGCTCAGGACGTTTATCCAGGCGAACACCTTTATATCGCTCTTCCCGGCCTCTCTTAACAATAAATCGATCGTGTCCAATCCCGCGCTTTTCAGGATATTCTCATACTTGGTCCTGTCCGCTATCGCTGAATCATAATACGCCTGGTTCGCCCTGTATAACTGAATGTAGATCTCGTTTATATCCGAATTCCTGCAAAATTCCACAAGCTCAAGGACCGCTGCCCTGGAATAAAGGACCTTCTTTTCCGTAAAACAACTTACCCAGACGCCTCTGGAGGGCGCGGCGATCGCGCGGACGGAACAAAACAAGATAAACAACACCATTAACGCTATTTTTTTTCTCATATCACTATGACAAACTCCCCTCTCGGTTGATTCTTCGTAAAATGCCCTATCGCGCCCGAGACGCTCATCCTCAGCGTCTCCTCAAACACCTTCGTGATCTCGCGCGCGATCACTATTTCCCTGTCACCCATGACAGCCAGCATGTCAGCCAATGTCTTTAAAATACGATGCGGGGACTCGTATAAAACAACGGTCCTCTCCTGTTTTATCAGATCTTCCAGTTCCCTGCGCCGTTTTCCTGACTTTGGGGACAAAAAACCCTTGAATACAAAACTATCAGTGGGTTTTCCTGAGGCCACGAGCCCGGCGATCAGCGCGCACGGTCCCGGGATAATGTTCACGGGGATATTTTCCCGCGCGCAGCTTCTTATTATGTTAAAACCCGGGTCGCTTATCCCGGGAGTGCCGCTATCCGAGACAATCGCTATGTTTTTCCCCTCTTTAAGAAGTCTTAATAAATATTCCCCTTTTTGAATCTTATTATGCTCAAAATAACTCGTGGTAGGAGTATTTATACCGTAATGCGAAAGGAGTTTTTTCGTGTGCCTCGTATCCTCGCACGCGACCAGATCCACTTCCTTGAGCGTCTCTATGGCCCGAAACGT
>JBAZOA010000020.1:0-19973 GCA_041648935.1 Candidatus Omnitrophota bacterium
CTGGCCCTGACCCTGCCTGTTAGGCCCGGCTCCCGGACCGCCTGCCGGACCCGGCTTATTTTCCCAGTTCGTGCCCGGACCGCCTTTCGCACCGGGAGGGTTATTGTCCCTGTCCTGACCTCTTCCTCTCCATTGATCTATCTCTGTCTGATCGACTGTGCCGTCCCGGTTAACATCAGCCTTTTTCTCCCAGGGCCTGTTCACGTCTGTCGGGTCTCCATACCCCTGCGACCCGCCCTGGCCCTGACCCCGGCTTCTCCACTGATTTATCTCAACCTCATCCACGACACCGTCCTGATTGACGTCGGCCTTTTTCTCCCACGGCCTGTCTACGTCTGACTTATCCTTATTGTATCCCTGACCGCTGTCCTGCGAGCCGTAATCAGCGCCTGTTTCCTGGCCCCTGTTTCTATTTTTCCACTGCCTGATTTCCACCCCATCAACTATGCCGTCTCCGTTAGTATCGGCCATCTTTTCCCATTCTTCATCCGCGACCGCCTTCTGCTCCAATCCCTGAGGAACCCCGCCCTGCTGACCCTGCGGACCAGGCCCCCCCTCATCCTGAGAATAAGAGATGCCGATAAATAAAAACGCGGCTATCGGTAACACAAGCGCCGTAATAAGCGCCAAACGCCTATTGTTCATACATCCCCCTTTCTTCTAAAAATTAAAACTTATAAGTAACTCCCATGCTGAGCGCCTGCTCATCGACGAATCTGCCTTCCACGTTGATTGCCAGCTGCCTGGTGTCCTTATAAAAAGGCAGTTCCGGCGTCAGCGTCACCCCGGCGAATAAACCTAAATTACTGTCTGTTCTTTTACCTTTGGCGCTGTATGTCTGAGGCGCTAAAGTAAAGTCCGAGCCAAGTTCCACGTCGGAATATTTCACGCCGAGATAAGGCCTCATGTAATCCGCCTTCCACCCAATCTCAACGGCGGCCTGATATTCTTTATAATTATCTTCCGATATGTTGGTCAGGGCGCCTGGGGCGTACTGCGCGCCGTCTATCATGACCTTATCAAGGCTTAACTCATATTGTCTGTAACCGGCGTGCGCGCCGACCTCGATGTTATTATCAAACCTGTGTATAAGGACGTTGAGCCCGGTCCCCCACGCGCTCTCATCTTCGTAAAATATCTTTATGTCGCTTCCAAGATTGTGATAGGAAAATACTGGGTCTTTCGCCTGCCCTATGTCAAAGTACAGGGTAAATCTGTCGTTGGCCGTGAGCGATAACCTGGCCATGTACATATCCATCTCAAATTCCCCATTCCTTTCTATCTCTATTTCGCGCTCATTTACGATGTCAGCGTAAAACCCCAGGCTCAAGCCCAGGCCCATCTCGTTCAAATCCCTGAATAATTTAGTTGATTCCAGGAGATCCGCCTCTGAAGTAAGCCCTACCGGAGCGGCGAATACCGAACAAGACAAAAAGACAAGACATAAAAATACAGATATCACGTAATACCCGGTTTTCATATACCCCCCTCTCTCTTTTTCTAAAAAAGTTTACCTTATATTTTAAAAAAGTCAATTGTCAGGCCTCGGACAACTGCCTTTTAAGAACCTTGCCGGTCGCTGTCCTGGGCAGAGACGGCCTGAACTCGACAAATTTCGGTATCTTGAAAGACGCCAGGTGTTCTCTTAAATATTTAACCACGTCTGTCGTCCCGAGCGTTTCATTTTCTTTCAAAACAAGGACCGCCTTCGGCACCTCTCCTTTAAGCTTATCCACCACGCGGACCACGGCCGCCTCTTTTATTTTAGGATGCCTCAATAAGATTCTTTCTATCTCCGCGGGATACACGTTAAGACCCCGCACGTTAATCATGTCTTTTTTTCTATCAACTATATATATGTATCCATCCTCATCTATCCTTGATATGTCTCCTGTATAAAGCCACTTGTCTTTTATGAACTCTCTTGTCGCGGAATCATTATTAAAATAACCCCTCATGACATTATCGCCTTTAACCAGGAGCTCGCCTGTCTCCCCCTGTTTCAGATCTTTTCCCTTGTCATCGACTACCTTTACCTCCACGCCTTCTATGGGCAGACCCACCGAACCCGGTTTTCTCGGGCCGCGCATGGGGTTCAGGGACACCACAGGGGATGTCTCTGTCAAACCATACCCCTCCAAAAGAGGGACCTTGAATTTGTCCTCGAACGCCTTCAATACCTCCGCGGGCAGCGCCGCCGCGCCTGAAACGCACAGCCTGAGAGGGTCTATGAGCTTGAGCACCCTGGAGGTAAATACGTGCGGTATCTGCATGTGGGCCAATACGTTGAATATGGCCGGTATGCCCACAAATATAGTGACCTTCTTCTTTATGACGTTCCTGACCACCCTCCTGAAAGGCCTCAGGTGCTCGACTATGGTGACGCTGGCCCCGGCTGATAACGGCAATATTACGCATACAGTGAAGGCGAATGAGTGAAACATCGGCAATACGCAGATAAAATTATCTTTATCCGAGGCGTGTATCCCCGCCACACAGCTTTTTACATTGGAAAGAAAATTTTTGTGCGTGAGCATGGCGCCCTTCGGGTCGCCCGTGGTCCCGGAGGTATAAAGGATGGAGGCTGTGTCGTCCGGATCCGCGGCGGCCTCTTCTTTTCTGGCGGGGCTCCTCTCTATGACCTCGTAAAAATTAATGGTGTCCGGCATCAGGCCGTCCGTTATTATTACGTGCCGAAGGTCGGGACATTTCAGCCTCGCCGAATTTATGATATCCAGATACATCACCGATGTCATTATGACGCCCGCGCCTGAATCCTTCAGGATAAAACCAAGTTCCTCCTCTTTCAGCATGTTATTGACAGGCACGCAGACGGCCTCGATATTGATCGCGGCGAAATAACCGATTATAAACTCAGGGCAATTATATAAAAATATCGCTACCCTGTCTTTCTTCCTGACACCGAGGTTTTTCAGGCCCTGACTGAGCCTCGCGGACATTTCACGCAGTTCTTTATAGCTCATTTTCCTGTCGGAGAACAATAACGCCGTTCTGTCGGAAAATCTTTCCGCGTTTCTGGCGAGCATTTGGGACAGGTTTTCGGCGGGCGCTTCCCTCATTTGCTTTTACCCCGTATCTTGATGCCCTTGGCGCGCAATTCGTCTGTCTTCCGCTTGGAACATTTCATGCAGAGAAACATCGGGCTGGCGTCTCTCTTGTCGTATTTTGGGGCCTTTACCAGGCGCCACAGATTCTCTTCCTTGCCGCATAAGTCACACTTACCCTTATCTTTAAAATGCCACACCTCGATGGCGTGACTCGTGAAGATGAACCTGTCGACCCAAAAAAATATCGCGCCTCCGATCAGATTCGCTATGACAGTGGACCATATCCCCACACCCAGGTTCTTCACGACAAGCCAAAGTATCGGAGTGCTCAACTGCCATCTTATCAAATACAATGCAAATCTTCTAAAATTAACCATGATACGCTCCCGGATAACCGTGCTGATATGCTAACACGGATATTTTATACTAAACAATGGATTTGCGCAAAGTAAAATATCAGATGCGGGATTACTCGATAAAATCTTTCGGATTTTTTTTATAGATTGCCGCGAGCTCCTTGATCTGGACGATATCTATCCGGCATTGCCCGGATTCTATCTTGGAGATGTAGGATTGCGTCTTTCCCAGTTTCTTGGCCACCTTTTCCTGCTTGAGCCCCGCCAGCTTCCGGGCCTTTACCAGCTGTCTGACCAGGGCCTTATGAGTTTTTGTGTAAATTGTTTTAACCATGCCTTGACTTCCTCTTTGGTATATGATATATTCTGAATTATAATATTCCAAATTGGAATATGAGTTTCCAGCCGAAAGGAGCGTGTTTCATATGACCGAGAGAAAACGAAACAAGAGGATCCTTATCGTGGATGACGACGCGGACACAAGGGACTCTTTGGGTTTGGTGCTTACCGAAGAGAACTTTATAGTAGAGAAGGCGTCTAACGGGAAAGAGGCGTTAAAAATGGTCGAAAGGAACAAGCCCGATTTAATCCTTCTTGACTGTGTTATGCCGGTGATGGACGGCTTTGAAACTTACTGCAGGCTGAAAGACAGCCCTGGAACACGGAATATCCCGGTTATCTTCTGTACCGCCACGCATATAAAAGAGGCGGCGGAAGGGCGGATTCAGGTTGACGATTATATTGAAAAACCATTCTCTCTGCAAAAACTTTGCCGGAAAATCAATAAAATCCTCGAGAAAAAAGAATCCGCCTGACGCCCCTGTTTTATTTCCCGCAGCCGCATTCGCACGCGCCTGTCCCGCAAGTCGCGGACGTGCACTGTGCGCACGTACAGACCTTTTTCCCGGAACAACATCCGTCCGCGAACGCGTGTGCCGCCGCGAAAACGAACAAAGCGATAAGACCTGCCGCCAATAAATTCCTCATCATATCCTCCTCCTTGTTAAGAGACGCTATATCTTCCTGAACTGACGAATCAGGGAAATTATCTCTTCCAATTTTTTATTCTTTTCCGAAGCTGATTTGCCGTGCGCCGCGTTTTTCACGCAGCTGGCAAAGTGTTTTTCGAGGATATTGTCCTCGATTCTGGCGAGCGCGGCCACGACAGCGTGTATCTGATTTAATATGTCAACGCAATACTTGCCTTCCTCCACCATGCGCTGGACACCCCTTACCTGGCCCTCGATGCGCTTTAACGCCACCAGATTGCCTCTGTGATCCGGATAAGCGCTCATAGACACCTCCTTGTAAGATATAAGTATACCATACCCCCCTATGGTATGTCAAGCGTTAAAAAATATTATTTTTGCGCGGCGAGTATCGCTTCGGCGAGTTTTTGCTTATGATTGTTCGTGGCGTCCTGAAGACGCTTCAAGGAAAACCTGAGCGACGGCTGGTCCGTTTTGTATATCTCAAACCACCTGGACTCTATAAGCGCGTTCTCTATATCAAAGGCTATGCCCAACGCCTTTTTTAAATCGAAGTCTTTTTCTTTGAGCTCGACGGATTTCTGTTCGAGATAATCCGCGAACAGCTTTATCGCCTTGACATCGAACCTCTCCGAATCAAAAAACAGAGATCCTTTCAGGACATCACCATGCAGATCTTTTATCCATTGGGAATGGGCCTCTTCTTCCGAAGCCAAAAGGATCCAAAAATTATAATATTCCGGGAATTTTTCCGCGTAAGCGGAATACAGCCTCCCAATCCTGGATTCATTATCAGCCAATAGATTGATTATCTCAAGCCGCCCGTCGGTAACCACCACGCCCCCTTAATATCTCTGCAATTCTATGGATATTATTTTATTAATGATCTTCTTTTTGTCAAAGATATACTCTATCGCGATGATGTCACCCGGTTTTAAATCGCGCAGTTTCATCAGCTTGTCGGCTGGCGGGGCGGAAATCCCTATGCCGGTCCTTACCGTAAAGGTCTCTTTCCCTTCCCATGTCTGGAGAACAAGCTCAGCCCTGTTGCCGTCCATTTGGCTGGTCGGAAACGTCAGGGAAGCTATCGCGCCCCGGAGCGTTTTAAGTTCCGACATCCTTGATTTGGTCTTGATGCCCGTCTTGGTCAGCTCCCCGGCAACGCAAAAAGAAGCAATAGACACGATAACGAACGAAACTAAAAATATCTTCTTCATGTCAAATCCCCATGGTCGGCCGATTGCCCGCCGCGCGGGAGACGCCTATTTATTGCCAGCGTCTATGTTATAGACATCCAAAAGCTGCAGCCTTGTCGCCTCTAAACGCTGTGTAAAAATAATAATGAGCCTCTTTAACAGCTCGTATCCCAGATCGGGATTTTTCTCGCATTTCTCTCTGAGACACTTTCCATCCAACGCCACCGCTCTTGTGTTATCCGAGGCCTCCGCGCTAAAACGATAACGATGCGGGGGGATTAGCCATGACCACCCAAGTATATCGCCTTCCCCGATGGTTTGTACGGGGATTTGCTTGCGCTGGTCTATAAATATGGACACCCGGCCGCTCCGGATAAGATAAAACTTATCCGCGGGCTCCCCTTCCCTTAGGATGGCCTCCCCCGCCTTGAATACGACATGGGACGCGCATCCCACCACAAAATCAAAATATTTTGCCGGCAGGCCTTTGAAAAACGCGTGTTCTTTCAAAATAGACTCAAGGGTAATCTCCATGCGCCCTCCTTTTGCCGATTATACCGCGAAAAAAAATCCCCCGCAATATATTACTACCGCGGGGGATTTGACATGACTCCCTATATTTGAAAATCCTCGCAACTAACGGCTGCCGCCCTTGCGCTTTGAAAAACAGTCCTTACAATAGACCGGACGGTCTCCACTAGGCTTAAAAGGGACTTCGCATTCCTTTTTACACTCTTCGCAAATCGCCTTGTGCATCTCTCTCGGACGCCCGCCAAACCCGCCACCTTGAAACCCCATGCTTCCTCCTTTATTGTTCAGTTAACCAATAGAACACCTAATAGTATACGCCAAACAAAAGCCTATTGCAACATAAATTATCTTCGCGGGGATCCATAAAATGAAAAGCCCCTGGCTTGACCGACAGGGGCTTTTCAGAAACCTCAATAACTAAAACGACCAATTCACGATCGGCAGGAACTCAAAAGGCTCTTTGTTGCCATTATAATTACCCAGGCCTATTTGCAGTCCATCCAAAGACTTTGTTATGTTGACAAAACCGAGTTGAAAACCGTGCATTTCGTTTGCGTAATTAACGATACCGCCCTGGAAACCCTTGAACGAACCATCAGCGTAATTTACAGCCCCGAGATTCACGCCGGAGGTCTGACCTTTTGAAATATTTACTATGCCGCTTTGAAGACCGACAAACCTGCCCCTGGTATGAGTTACCCAGCCGTTCTGCCAGCCATGAAAAAATCCCTCGGTCCACGCGACGCCGCCTGACTGCAAACCGGTAAAATCACCCTCGGTGACCGCCAGCAAACCACCCTGCCAGCCTACAAAACGGTTACCCGCATAGCTTATAAGACCAGGCTGCCATCCATAAAAAGATCCTTCGGTCCAGTTCCCAAGCCCCAATTCAACACCCTTCACGTCCCCCGTGGCCCTGTTCACGCCAAGCCAAACAAGGCTCAACCCGGTAACGTCTCTATTGACGGTATAAAATAAACTAAGACGCACGCCCTTGATAGAATTCTCCTCGGGCACGATTTGAACCGGATTCCATACCGCCAGCTGAACAGGCTCGGTCTCTTCGGCCTTGACAAACTGAGGCATTACGATCAAACACAATAAAACCAAAACCAAAATCTTTTTCATCGCGTTCCTCCTTTCTGTTTATATACTACCCTGATCTTCCCGTATTATAACATCGCGCAGTGGAATGTCTACATCAAAATAAGACTTACGGCCATTATCGCCATCCCTATTATCACGCCCAGTATGGAGACGTGATAACCCTCATTCTGGCAGGATAAAGGCAGAAGCTCATCAAAACTGATAAAAACCATGATTCCCGCGACAAACGCGAGCGAAAAAGACAGGACCGCCGCGTTAAGAAAAGGCATCAATATCAATATCGCTATGACCGCCCCGGCGGGCTCGGCGAACCCAGCCAGGAAAGAATACCAAAAGGCCTTTCTCTTGCTTTTAGTGGCGTAAAAAATCGGCATCGCGACGGCAATGCCTTCCGGGATATTGTGCAGAGCTATGGCGATGGCCAGCACGATACCCAGTTTAATATTCGCTAAAGCGCTGATAAAAACGGCTATGCCTTCTGGAAAATTATGGATCGCTATGCCGAACGCGGTAAATATCCCGGCGGCCATGAGTTTTTTATCATGGGAGTCTGTCTTTACCCGTTCCTCTATATACTCGTGAGGGATAAAAAAATCTATAAGCATAAACAGGATGATGCCGCCAAAAAACGCGAGATTTGCCTTGGCGAGCCCTATATTTTTTATAGCCTGCGGGAGCATCTCCACAAAAGAAACATATATCATCACCCCGCCTGATAAGCCCAAGGCGAACTGAAGATAGCTTCTCTTGAAATCCCGCATAAAAAATGTGAGAAAACTCCCCGCCACCGTAAAAATCCCGGCGAGGAAACTTAATAACAGGGGCAGCCAAATTTTCGTGTTATCCATATTTTATGTTTTCCTAAAGCGCACTTTCAAATATAAATAAAGACATATGCTCAAAAACAAAAGCGCGAGGATATATTTAATCTGTAAGGGCGGCTGCTTAATTAATGTTGCGTAAACAAGCGCGACTATGTTCGCGATAAATGAAATAGACAAAAGCCCAAAGCTCAAACCATCTATTGTTTTTGTTCTGTAGGTTTTTAATATCTGCGGAATATAACAAATGGTAAACAGAATCGTTGCTGTCCATCCAAGTATGTTCGTCAATTCCATTATATAGCCTCATTTTATAAAAGCACGACGTTCAGTAATCTTTTAGACGAATAGATTATATTATAAAATAAAACCCTACGCAAGTATTTTACTCACATTGACCCACCCCCGGAAAGGCAAGCGCACAAGAAGGTAAAAAAATCCCCCTATCAGTACTGATAGGGGGAAAGAAACATACATGGCTCCCCGACACCCCCAAAAATCCGAACTTTTCTGTGCTTATTTATGTGGGGATGAACAATAAAAAGAACAGTGATAAAAATAAGATTGTTTTTTGAAGCTTATTAGGGCGCTGACTTATTTTTTAAGTATCATTTTAACGGCTTGTTCAAGCGCGGGGTTAAAACGCTCAGGCGCTTTAAGCATCAGAAAATGATCCAGTCCGTCCAACTCGATCAGTTCAAAGTCCCTTATGTGTCGTCTGTTCGCTTCGACATCAGTCGGCCAAAGATCGGCATTTACGGCCACGACCGGGACATCTAACCCATCAAACAGCTTGGCCACATCACCTGTCAGATACCCGCCTAATGAACCGTTTATCGCGCTGAGCGCAACTTTGGGGTCAGCCAAAGACATATCAGAAATCACCCATTCATTGACCGGCGAGTTATCAGAACGCAACATCCCTGTAACAAAACCTCTGACACCCTGTTTGAAATCTTCTTTGAATGGCGCGGTCATCTCCTTGAACTGTTCTTCGCCTAAAGGATATTCCACATTCTGAAGATCATCAACCGCGACCAATCCAATAACCTTCTCTGGCATAAAGCTGGCCGCCTCCGCGATCACAAGGGCGCCCATGGAATGACCGATCAAGACCACCTTCTCTGCCCCAATACTCTCGACAACAGCCTTCACATCCTGACCAAAAGCTTCCATGGTGTAATTCTCACGCTCACTCCCGGAACGACCATGCCCAGCCAGATCGATCAGAACCATATGATACTTATGCTTGAAATATTCGACCTGTTCTCTCCAGTAGCTCGCGTCACAACTCCATCCGTGAACGAACACGAGTACCGGCCCCTCTTGCCCATGCTCGTAATAATTGATCACTGTGCCGTCAGCTGAGGTCGCAGTTCTGATCACCTCGACGTTCTGTTGAGCGTCGCTTTGCGCAAAAACGGACGAAAACCCGATCCCGAGAATTAAAAACATTATCGTAAGTAATTTTAAAACGCTCTTTTGTCTCATGTTCTCTCCATTGTTAATTGAAACATCATAATTTGTTATATCTTCATAGTAAACAAGAAACAAGCCCCAGCTACGATTAGTAGCTGGGGCTATAATCCGAAAAAAGTTCGGATTTTCAATTGGCTCCCCGGGCTGGACTCGAACCAGCGACCTAGTGGTTACACTTGACCCGAAATTGCTTTCGGAAGTGGACTATCTCATCTCCTTGGCTTTCGCGTTAGGAGGCGGGTATATAGTCTCTGCACATTTACCCCCGCTGCTTCGTTTTGCGAAGCAAAACGACGGGGGACTTAGCTCAGGATTATCCCTCGACAAGCTCGGGACTTCCCTGAATTAGCCCGCTTTTTCAACCACGGTTTCCCGTGGAAGCTGCGCTTTTTGAGCATGAAGTTCTCGGTGGCAATTTGCGCAAAGCATTACGCATTTTTCCAGCTCTTCCATCACTCGTTTCCAGCTTCTAGTATAACCTCGCTGGGAAACATTAAAATCCTTTTTAGAAGGATCTATGTGATGAAATTCCAACGCTTCGATACAACGGTCATATCCGCATCTTTCGCATTTTCCACCTTTGAATTCAGCTGCCATTTGGCGTATTTTCTTACGCCTTTTATAGACAGCTCGAATCAAATATTGGCGCCGATCCGAATATTTACGAGTATCGTGCTTTGGCAATGATTGCCTCCTTTTGCTCGTTTATGGCTTTGCCCGAATTTTGCCTCGGGCTCCGCCCTCGGCACAGCCACGCGCTCTACCAACTGAGCTACCGGGGAATGGTAGTTTTAAAAGAGCGATTACGCTACTTTACAGGTCGAACTGCAAAGATTCTCAAGGCGCGACCAGTTTTCGTCAACGCCCTGCTGGATCTCGTCTATGATATGCTTATTTTCTTCTGTGAAAAGATGGCTGAAACGGCCCTGGGACTTAAGCCACTCCACCGCGGGCTTGCGCTCTTTCGGCTTGTAGGTAAAACGCCACACGCCGTTTTCCACTTCTATGAGCGGCCACACGCCTGTCTCAACAGCCAATTTTGAAATATCTATGGTCTTTTCCTGCGGGAATCTCCAACCTCTGTGGCACATTGAAATAATATTTAAAAACGCCGGGCCATCCGCCTTAAATGCCTTTTCCGCTTTTGTAACCAGGTCGTTCCAGTTGGAGACAGATGCCTGGGCCACGTAAGGAATCCTGTGCGCGGCGACTATGGAAGTAAGGTCCTTCCTGAACTGAGATTTTCCGTAACTCGCCTTCCCGTGAGGGGCCGTGGTGGTGGAAGCGCCTCTGGGCGTGGCGCCCGAACGCTGGATTCCCGTGTTCATATAAGCTTCGTTATTATAACAGACATATACAAATTTATGGCCTCTCTCCAGGGCGCCTGAAAGAGACTGAAGCCCTATATCATAGGTCCCGCCGTCTCCGCCGAACGCGACAAATTTTATTTCTTTGGTGATCTTGCCTTTTTTCTTCAATGCCCTGTACGCTGTCTCAACCCCGCTCATTGTCGCGGCGGCGTTTTCAAAGGCGTTATGTATGAAAGGTATCTTCCACGCGGTAAAAGGATATATTGTAGTAGCTACCTCAAGACATCCTGTAGCTGAACCGGCTACAACATAATCCTTTGTGCCCATCAATACCTGGCGCACCACTATTGAGGCGCCGCATCCCGCGCAGAGACGGTGCCCGCCTGAAAGCCGTTCCGGTTGTTTCGCGAGTTCCTTTATGTTCGCCATTTTATTCCCTTGAACCCAAATAATTTACCGGGATTTTTACTTTTTTATTTTTCAATATACCGCTCAAATCAGAAAAAACACTCTTTATGTCTTCGGGGAACACATCCCTTCCGCCCAAACCGTATATATAATTCGCCACGAGCGGCTTTATCGCTGAATCGTACAACGCCGCTTTTATCTCCGTGTATAAAGGCCCGCCTTCCGCGGAAAACGATTCGCTTCTATCCAGGACCGCCGCCGCCTTTACGTTCTTAAGCGCGGCTAAGATCTTTTCTCTCGGAAATGGCCTGAAGACCCGAGGCCTCAAAAGTCCCGCCTTCACGCCGTTTTTCCTCAATTCGTCCACCACTCCCCTGGCCGTGCCTGCCGTGGAAGACATGGCGACTATCGCTATATCAGCGTCATCCAGCCTGTACGTGTCTATAAAATCGTACTTACTGCCGAACGTTTTCTCGAATTCCCTGAATAATTCCGGTAATATGCTAAGCGCGCCTTTCATCGCCTCTGACTGCTGGCGCTTATGCTCAAAATAATAATCCTGCAGGTCCAGCGGCCCGTAAGTTACCGGATGGTCAACGTCCAAAAGCGGGTTAGCCGGCTTATATTCTCCCACAAACTCCTTTACCTTCTTATCATCAAACAGCTGAATACCCTCTACCGCGTGGCTTGTTATGAATCCATCCTGGCAAACCATGACAGGCAGCAAGATATCTTTATGTTCCGCGATCCTCACGGCGAGTATGGTATTTTCATACGCTTCCTGCGCGCTCTCGCAATAAATCTGCAGCCATCCGGAATCCCTGGCACCCATTGTATCAGAATGGTCGCAATGTATGTTGATCGGCCCTGAAAGCGCCCGGTTTACAACAGGCATCACTATGGGAAGCCTTAAAGAAGCCGCTATATAAACAACCTCCCACATGAGCGCGAGGCCGTTCGCGGAAGTGGCGGTCATCGTACGGGCGCCCGCGGCCGAGGCCCCTACGCACGCGCTCATAGCGCTGTGTTCCGATTCTACCGGTATCATCTCAGTGGAAACCTGGCCGTTCGCGACATAACCTGAAAAATACATCACTATCTCGGTCTGAGGCGTAATAGGATAAACCGCCACGACATCCGGATCGATCTGCTTCATGGCTGTCGCCACTGCCTGGTCACCTGTCAAAGGGATTTTCTTAGTCATGTACTACCTTTTTGTTCTTCCGCCTTCGGCGGATTAAATGAGCTCGCCTCACGGCTAGCTCATTTAACTTCCTTCTTCATATCAATGCATTTAACAGGGCAAACCGACGCGCAGATACCGCAGCCCTTGCAATGTTCATAATCAAAACCCGCCATCTTGCCGTCTTCTACCTTTATGGAAGAATCAGGGCAATACATCCAGCAAAAAAGACAGTTTATGCATTTTATCTTATTTTTCTCGGGCCTGAACGTGCGCCAGCCGCCTGTCTTGTAGTTTTCGGCGTTGCCGGCTTCCGTTATCAAACCGCCTATGGGAATTTCTTTCCAGGATTTTTTCTTTTCAGCCATGTTAACCTAACTTTAACTCGTTATGCGCCCTCTTGATGCCTTCTATATTGGCGTTTGTCTTTTCCTCGCCTATCTTTTTCAAAAACTTGGCCTTCACGACCGCCACAAGTTCATCCACTGAAACAATCTGATTCACCTTTAAAAAGGCCCCCAGCATGGGCATGTTTGGCATAGAAAGCTTCAATGTCTCAAGCGCTATCTTTGTGGCGTCCACCACTCCGACCCTGCCTTTTGTAAAATTGATCTCTTTGCGTATGTCCTGGATAGACTTGTCGGTATTGACCAATAACACCCCGTCATCGGCCAGGCCTTCAGTGACTTCGACCGCACCCAATAAAGTCGGGTCAATCACTATCACGACGTTCGGCTTGGTGACAGAGCTGTGCACGTATATGGGCTCGTCGCTTATGCGGGTATAAGCCCTCATCGGCGCGCCCGCCCTCTCAGGTCCGTATTCAGGGAATGCCTGTATGTTCTTGCCTATATCCAGGGCGGCCTCGCCCAGGAATTGCGACGCCGTCTTCGCCCCCTGGCCGCCTCTTCCGTGCCAGGTCACCTCTACCAGTGCCATATATCGCCTCTCTTCTCAAAAGAAAATGTTTTTTTATTATATAACCTTACCGCTATATTGTCAAGGAATGAATAAACCTGGCTGGGACGTGTGGATTCGAACCACAATAGCGAGATCCAAATTCTCGAGTCCTACCATTGAACGACGTCCCAATTTTTGCGAAGCAAAAATTGATCCCGAGCGTCCATATTTTAGCTTCGCTGACGCGAGGGGCCAATTTCATGGCTTACAGTATCCCCGGCTTCCCTTTCTCCGCCTCGTACGCCTCTAATACCTTTTTCTGAATATATTCCCTGGCCTGTACGGTTATCGGATGGGCGATGTCTTTATGCTCGGCCTGTCTCTCGTCGTGTTCCGCCTCAGGTTCAGATATGTGCGGCCTGGATGGAAGCTGGGCCCCGCATTCGTTACAGAACTTACTGCGAACCTCGTTCTTGTGGTTACACCTCGGGCAGGCGTCCTTCATCTTCCGGGAAGGCATGGCCACAAAAAGCCCTGTCTTGCCCTCTATTATTTTTATATTCCTCACTACAAACGCGTTGTCAATGGTTATGGTGGCGTAGGCCTTAAGCTTATTGTTTAACCCTTCTTTTGGAAATATCCTGACCTCTGTTATCTCCATAGATGCCTCCGAATTTTGTGGAACAAAATTCGTCCCGAAGCCGCCTTATTTCCAGAACCGAGACGGCGAGGGACATTCACCTGTAAGTCTTTACTAAAAAAACGTCCATGCCGGTATTTTCCGGAATTTTTTTTAAAACTTTTTCTGCGCCTCCTTTGTCCTCGAATGTACAAAAGACCGTGGAACCGCTGCCTGATAAAAGACCCGTGTCCGCTCCCGCGCCAAGCAGCAAATCCTTAATCCTCTTTATGTGAATATCGTGCTCTCCAAGCACCTCCTCAAAGACATTGTAATAATTTGTCCTAACCAGACCCGCGTCTTTTTCCTTGAGCCCGCGGATCATGCCTTCGATGCCGGGTTTTCTCGCCGGGCCGCGATTGTATTCATCTATCCTCTTATACATCAGGGCTGTTGAAATGGCTATTCCGGGGTTGATCAATAAGTGCCATAATGTATAATCAGTCCGTATCGGCTCTAGGATTTCACCCGCGCCGCGTCCAACCGCGAACGCCGCGTCCAGCATGAAAAACGGCACGTCCTTGCCGATATCACCGGCTATTGAAAAAAGCCGCTCGTCCGATACCCCTAATTCAAACATATCGTTTATCGCGCGCAACGCGGCCGCCGCGTCGCTTGAGCCGCCTCCGAGCCCGGCTGAAAGAGGGATGTTCTTTATTATCCGGACGTCCAGGTTCAAATCAACTTTCGCTTCCAGTGAGACCGCCTGGATGGCTTTATATACAATGTTTTCCTCTCCCTGGGGACAAGACCGCTCGTCAGCGTTGACATTTATCCCAACGCCTTTTTCCCTTATGATTATCTCGTCTTTTAAATCTATTTTTTCAAAGAGCGTTTCTATGTCGTGAAAGCCGTCCGGCCGCTTATCTAAAATATCAAGATACAGATTTATCTTAGCGGGGGCACATACCTTTATTTCGCGCATAAAACTGGCTATTTGTCTCGTGTCTGCTCTAACATCCAGCAGCAGTAGGGGAGGTTTAAACCTCCCCTACTGCTGCTGGACGACGGGACTATCTCTTTCTACCAATGACCTTTTTCGCCGCTTTTACGATGTCATCCGCTGTCAGGCCGAACATCTTGAACAATTCTTTCGGGTTTCCTGATTCGCCGAAACGGTCCTGGACCCCGACAAATTCCATGGGGACAGGACACTCCCTGCTGACCAATTCGCTCACCGCGCCGCCCATGCCGCCTACCACACTGTGTTCTTCGGCGGTGACAATCGCGCCTGTCTCCCTGGCGGCCCTGACTATCACTTCACTATCTATGGGTTTCGGCGTATGCAGGTTTATTACCCTGGCCGAGATATTCTCTTTTTTTAAAACGTCGTGGGCGCACAGCGCCTCGTACACCTCTACGCCGCAGGCGATTATGGACAGGTCCTTGCCGTCTTTTAACACGCTCGCCTTTCCTATCTTAAACACGTCCTCTTCCTTTGTAATCACCGGCACGCCGCTTCTCCCCAGGCGTAAATACACCGGCCCCTCATGCTCCGCCGCCGCTATGGTCGCTTTTTTGGCCTCTACCGCGTCACACGGGACTATCACTGTCATACCCGGCAGCGCTCGCATCAGGGTTATCTCTTCTATCGCCTGGTGCGTGGGCCCGTCTTCTCCCACTGATATCCCCCCGTGCGTCCCGACTATCTTCACGTTTAATTCCATATAAGCTATGGAAACCCGTATCTGGTCCCAGGCCCTGCCTGCCGCGAACGCGCCGAAAGTACAGGCGAACGCCACCTTGCCCGTGAGCGCGAGGCCGGCGGCCGTACCCATCATGTCCTGCTCGCTGACGCCCATTGAAAAAAATCTCCCGGGAAATTTTTCCTTGAACCAGCCCGCGCGCGTGGATTCCGTCAGGTCGGCTGAAAGCACCACCACATCCTCGCGTTTTGAGCCAAGCTCCAAAAGACCCTCTCCGAATCCGTCTCTCGTGGGTTTCATCTTTATGTCCATCATATCTCCTTGGCCCCTATCTCTTTTATCGCTTTTTCAAGCTCTTCTTTGCTGGGCGTGACGCCGTGATATTTATTTTTATTCTCAAATAATACCGACCCTTTCCCTTTTACGGTATGCGCCAATACAAGCGTGGGCTTACCCTTTATCGTCTCCGCCTTGTCGTATGCCTCCATCACCTCTTTCACTTCATGACCGTCTATCTCCAGGACCTCCCAGCCGAACGCCTGCCATTTTGCCTTTAAAGGCTCCAGGTTTTTCACCTCAGAGGTCCTGCCGTCTATCTGGAACTTATTATAATCGATTATGCCGCAGACGCTGTCAAGTTTATAATGGCTCGCGGTGAGCGCCGCCTCCCATACCTGGCCCTCGTCAAGCTCCCCGTCGCCCATAAGGCAATAAACGCGCCTCGGGTCTTTATTCAAGCGGCTGCCCAGCGCGAAACCGTTCGCTATGGAAAGCCCCTGGCCCAACGAGCCGCTTGATATCTCCACTCCGGGAAGCCCCTTTTGCGGATGGCCCTGCAGCCGCGTGCCGACCTTGCGCAGCGTGCCAAGCTCTTCTTTCCCAAAAAATCCCATGCGCGACAGGACGGCGTAAAGCGCCGGACAGCCGTGGCCTTTCGATAATATAAAAATATCTCTCGTGTCGCAAAGCGGCCTCGCGGGATCGCACCTGAATTTATAAAAATAAAGTCCGACCAAGATCTCGACCATGGAAAGAGACCCGCCCGTGTGGCCTGAACCGGCGCATGTGAGCATTTTTAATATCTCGATTCGAATCTCCTTGGCTATGTTTTTTAATTCCCTGATGTCCGGTTTTTTGCCCATTTTATTTTGTCTCTTTCAATATGGTTTCCAGCTTGGTTTTTACCTTGTCGTCCTGTTTCAATTCCAGGGATTTCTTCCACGCCTCTTTCGCCTTATCAATAAACCCTGTCTTCAAATACGCGTCTCCGAGATGATCGTAAATCACCGGGTCGTCGCCGATTATCGACCTCGCCTTTTCCAGTTCTATCTTCGCTTCCTCAAACATGCCCTTTTGAAAATACACCCAGCCCAGGCTGTCTATGTACGCGCCGTTATCCGGGCTGATCTCCAGGGCCTTTTTGATCATCCGGTCAGCCTCGTCCAGATTCCTGCCGTCTTCCGCGTAAATATACCCCAGATAATTCAACGCCTCGGGGTCTTCCGGATCCAATTCCAGGGAACGCTTGATGTGCGATACCGCCTCGTCTCTCCTGCCTGCCTCTTCCAGCGTGGCGCCTAAATAAAAATACGCCTTTGGATTAAGGGGATCTATGGCTATACTTTGCCTGTACTCTTCCGCGGCCGCCTCTTTATCGCCTTTCTCGCTGTAACAAAAAGCCAGCGCCAGGCGGATATCCTCCGCCCTCTCTTCCAGGCCAAGCGCCTTTTTCAGTACGTCTATCGCCTCGTCAATCCTGGAATTGGCTATGTAAACATAACTGAGCTCTATGTAGGCGGCCACGTCCTCCGGGTCTCGTTTCAAGAGGATCTCATATTGGCCGATCGCCTTGGGGACATCGTTCATCTGAAAATACAATTGCCCCAGCTGATGATAGACTTTCGTGTTGGTCGGATCCAGCGCCAAGGCCCTTTCGTAATGCGCCAGGGCGTCTTCTTTCTTCCCGCCCATTTCAAACAGCACCGCCAGCGCCATGTGCGCCTCAAGATAATCAGGGTCCAGTTCAGCCGCCTTTTTTAATTCTCCTATGGCCTCGTTCACCCTCGCGGCCCTCGCGTAAACTATGCCCAGGTTGAAATGCATCAGGGGTGAGTTCTTTTTTTCCTGCACAAGGTTCTCGTACACCTTTATGGCCCTGTCCAGGTCCTGTCCCAGGATATACAGGTCCGCGAGCGACGTGAGCGTACCCAGATCGTCCGGTTCGCTCTTGAGGATTTCCTCGTATTCCCTTGTCGCCTCATCATATTTTTTCTGCGAGGTATAAATGAGCGCGAGCAGAAACCTCGCCCGCGTATCCTGCTTATCCAGCTGTATCGCCTTCTGCAGGACATCCACCGACTTATCAACCCTGCCCAGCTTAACGTAACTCGCGCCCAAGCGGTAATAAAGGGCCGCTGAACCGGGGTCAAACGAGATCGCCTTTAAATATTCTTCCACGGCCAGCTCTGATTTGCCCTCGTTGTCGTATATCATGCCCATGGAATAATGGGCATGGGCCTTGGTGGACACGGAGGGCCCCTGCCTTCTCTTGGCTATGTTCAGAATGTCTTTTTTGTGTGTTGGGCTTCGATGGATAGAGGTCTTTGGTACCGCCTTGGCCGTGGAGGCGCAGCCCTGGATACCAAAAAAGAAAAAAAGTCCCATGCACAAAATCGCACTGTGTTTAAGTGTCATGTCAAAGGTGTCGCGTGACTATTACCACAATTTCTTTTTATGCCTGTCTCTTCTTAGTCTTTTTTTTCTTTTGTGTCTGGCGATTTTCTTTCTTTTTCGCTTTCTTCCGCAGGGCATGTCCCCTCCAGGTTAATATATTACCTTGTTCAATGGATATTCTATGATTCCCTGCGCGCCGCTCTGCTTCAGTTTCGGTATTATGACGCGCACGGTGGATTCGTCTATTATCGTCTCTATGGCGCACCAGCCCTTTTTAGACAGGCCTGAGATGGTGGGATTTTTCATGGAGGGGAGGATCTTCAGTATCTTGTCTATATTCTTTTCCTCGATGTTCATCTTAAGACCTACCTTTTCCTCCGCGAGTATCGCGCCTTGCAAAAGAAGCGCGATATTCTGTATCTTTTCCTTTTTCCACGGGTCTTTCCACGACGATTTATTGGCGATGATCAGCGTAGTAGATTCACATATGGTATCCACTATCCTGAGATTATTCGCCCTTAAACTCGCGCCTGTCTCTGTGAGCTCGACTATGGCGTCCACCAGCCCGGCCCCAACCTTCGCCTCGGTAGCCCCCCAGCTGAACTCTATGTCAACGTTGACTTTTTTCTTCTTAAAATACTCTCTGGTGGCGTTGACGAGCTCTGTCGCCACGCGCTTCCCCTCAAGGTCTTTGGCTGTCTTGACCTTGGAGTCGTTCGGCACGGCGAGAACCCATTTTACGGGCTTTAGGCCCTGCTTGCCGTATATGAGCTCGCAGACCTTCGCGACCTCCCGGCCGCTTTCGATTGTCCAGTCATTGCCCGTGATGCCGCAATCAAGCGCGCCGTCAGCGACGTACCTGGCCATCTCCTGCGCCCTCAACAAAAACGGCGATATCTCATCATCGTCTATTGATGGGAAATAGCTGCGGCTGCTGATGTTCACCGTAAAGCCGGCCTTTTTAAACATCCTTGTAGTCGCTTCCTGTAAACTCCCCTTGGGGAGCCCGAATTTCAGTTTCATCTTCATACCCTCTGATTAATGAGGTTATTATACAAGTTGGGTCGGAGTTTGTAAAGGGGAAAAGTTTCTTGGAATGCTTTACAAATGACGTCTTGTTTCGGCTTGCGTCGGACTTAGCATTATGCCCAACAACCCGGCTGGGATCTTCAGTTCCCCGCCAACCCTTTTAATTATAAGCGTCCCGCTATAATCTATTGGTGTTTCATCCCGCAGGCCCTGCATATTTAAAGTTACATCGTCACGCACCTGCCATTCGCCCCGCGCGAAACCGGCGATGTGCATACGAAGCATTGTCTGGGCCAGACCCCCCATCCCATCCCCATAAGCATCCGGCCTTATTATAATAACTCCGTCGTCTGTTAATAAATAATCTAACGCCCAAAAAAATTTATCTATATCTTCCAGCTGAAAATCAGGCGCGCTTAACACAATCACTCTGTATTTTTGTTTCTCTGACACAACCCCGGTCAAGCCCTCCAGTCTCATCTTATTTAAAATAACGCCTTTTTGAACGCCTTCTGCCATGGCCTGTTCGCCAATTACTGGTGACACGCCATGAACTCTCGCGTTTATGCCGCGCTGTTTTAAAAACTCATCGACCCTG
>JBAZOA010000021.1:0-19511 GCA_041648935.1 Candidatus Omnitrophota bacterium
GCCTGAAATAAAGCGGTATGCCGAAATCATCGACGCATTGAACTACATTACGGAGCAGGCCTCTTGATCTATCCTGTATCTCAATGACAGCCTTGACCTTAGCCCCCTCAAGGGTAAAACGCCTGGCCATTATGAGCCCTATGTCGCCCGACCCTATAATCACCGCCTCTTTGCCGGGCAATAATCCCTCCACGTTTATCAGTTTCTGCGCCAGGCCGGCGGAGAATATCCCCGCGGGCCGCGTCCCGGCCACATGCATCATCTCCCTTGTCTTTTCCCTGCATCCCGTGGCCATAATAAGACATCTCGCCTTTATCGTCTCCATCAGGCCCGGCTTAAAAAAAGTCAGCGTCTTATCTTTCGTGAGACGGACCACAAAACTTCTGAGACTCACTTCTATATCAGGAATGCCTTTTATTTTTTTAATGAACCTGTCCGCGTATTCGGGCCCCGTCAGCATCTCCTTGAAATAGCTCAGGCCGAAACCGGTATGGATGCACTGATTCAATATCCCCCCGAGATACTGGTCGCGCTCTAATAAAAAGATGTCTCTCGCGCCGTTTTCACGCGCTGATATCGCGGCGGCCATGCCCGCGGGCCCGCCGCCCACTATGACAAGGTCACGCTCAACCATCGCGTCTGTCTCCTTTGACTATCTCGGACCCCTTACCTCTTTTAGTCAATCCGGTCAACGGCGAATCCGTCTTCGCTGAAAGTATCCTCATTATCCTGGCGGTACAGAAACTGCCGTGGCACCTTCCCGCCTGAGCGCGCGTGCGGAATTTTATGCCGTCGAGCGTCTTCGCCCCGCGATCTATCGCTTCCCGGATCTCTTTCGCGGAAACCATCTCGCACCTGCAGACAATATCCCCGTATCCGGCGTCTTTCCTGACCAAGGCCCTGGTCTTCTCTATCGGTATGGAAAACAGGCGCGTCTCTTTTTTTCTGTGGCCGCGGAAAAAAAGTTTTTTCCTCATGGATAAACCGCATCCCTTTAGGATATCCCGCACCATGAGCGCGATCGCCGGGGCCGCGGTGAGGCCCGGTGACTGGATACCCGCCACGTTAATAAAACCAGGCGCCTTATCCTCCTGTCTTATGATAAAATCGCTTCCCGCCGCAGGCCGCAGGCCCGCGAAATAGGCAATGACATCGCCCTCGTCTATGGACGGCACCATCTTCTTCGCCTGGGCCACGACTTTTTTAAACCCCCCGTCCGTGGTCGACAGATCTTCCCTGTCCTCAACGTCTTCGGCTGTCGGGCCTATCATGGGATTCCCATCGGACGTCTTTATGACCAAAACCCCTTTGGACACCCCCGAGGGGACAGGAAAGATAATGTGGTTCGTGAGATTTTCCTTTTTCTTGTCCAGCAGGAACTCCTCTCCTTTCCTCGGCGTTATCCTGAAACTGTCCACCCCCGCCATCCTCGATATGTCATCGGCAAATAATCCGGCCGCGTTAACCACAAACCTGCCGCTGAACACGCCCCTTGACGCGGAGATCTCGAAATCTTCTTTTTTCGTGATACGCTCTACCTTTGTTTCCGTAAAAAACTCAACACCGTTCCTGACGGCGTTCTCGCTCAGATCGTAAACAAATCTGTATGGACTGACAATCCCCGCCGTGGGGACGTAGAGAGCGGCCAACGCGTCCCCGCTGAGATTCGGCTCGTTTTTTCTGAGCCACGCGCTGTCCACTATCTCCAGTCTCGGCACGCCCAGGGCGTCGCCGTCTTTTTTAAGCTCGCGGAGCCTCTTTTTTTCTTCTTCGTCGAACGCCACTATCAACTCCCCGACTTCCTTGAAATCAACCCCCAATTCCCTGAAGATCCGCCTTGCGAGAACATTACCCTGGACGCATAATCTGCCCTTCAGCGACCCCGGGGGATTCTGCGTGCCGGGATGCACGATGCCGCTGTTTGACTTCGAGACCCCGAATGCCAGCTCTGTCTCTTTCTCCAACACCGCCACGCTCAATTTATATCGCGAGAGCTCGCGCGCTATCGACGCGCCCACTACGCCCGCGCCTATTATGACCACATCGTATGTCTTCATGCCCTTATGGTAGTCCTCTTGATCGCCAGAAGCCAATCCCGATACAGGGTATCCGCCTCTTTCCTTTTCATCTGAGGCTTAAAAACCTTGTCCCGCCTCCAGCACTTCTTGATCTCCTCCGTGTCTTTCCAATAACCTATCGCCAGGCCCGCCAGATACGCCGCGCCCAAAGAGGTAGTCTCTGTGACCTTCGGCCTTACCACTTCCATGCCCAGGATATCCGCCTGAAACTGGCACATGAAATTATTCACGGACGCGCCGCCATCAACCTTGAGACTCCTGATCCTCGCGCCGGAATCCTTCTCCATGGCCAGGAGGACGTCCTTTGTCTGATAACACATCGCCTCGAGGGCGGCCCTCACGATATGATTCCCTGTCGTCCCCCGCGTTATCCCAAAGATCGCCCCCCGGGCGTCCTGATCCCAGTAAGGCGCGCCCAAACCAACAAGGGCGGGGACAAAATACACGCCCGCGTTATCCTTGACCGACATCGCCATTTTCTCAGACTCGCATCCGCAAGTCAAAAGTCTCAAGCCATCCCTTATCCAATGTATGGCGGCGCCCGTGATGAATATCGCGCCCTCAAGGACGTATACCGGCTCCCCTTTAGCGCCGCACCCAAGAGTTACTATCAACCCATGCTTAGAGACAGGCCGCGTCCTGCCCGCGTTCAATAAAACAAAACTGCCCGTCCCATACGTATTCTTGACCGTGCCTTTTTCAAAACACGCCTGGGCGAACAGCGCTGATTGCTGGTCACCCGCGATGCCCGATATGGGGATGCCGGCCGGAAGCCTTCCCGTCCTGACGCTCCTTCCGAAAATGCCGGAAGAAGGCCTGACCGCCGGGAGCACGCATTCGGGTATCCCGAACTTTTTAAGGATACCCCTGTCCCATTGCAGCGTGTCTATATTAAAAAGCATCGTGCGCGAGGCATTGGTATAATCAGTGGCGTGGACCTTGCCGCCGGTGAGTTTCCAAAGGATCCACGTGTCCGTGGTCCCAAATAAAAGCCCGCCTTTTTTCGCCTTTGACAAAACGCCCGGCTTGTTTTTTAATATCCACTCTATCTTCGTGGCTGAAAAATACGCGTCTATCGGGAGCCCTGTCTTTTTCCTGAAAAACTCCTTCGCGCCTCTTTCTCTTTTTAATTCATCGCAGCGCCCCGAGGTCCGCCTGCACTGCCACACGATGGCGTTATGGACGGGCCTGCCAGTATCTTTGTCCCAGATAACGGTCGTCTCTCTCTGATTCGTGATGCCTATGGCGGCGATTGAACCCCCGGATATCTTCCTGAGGACCGCCTGTACGGAATGATTCACGCTTTTCCATATCTCCTCAGGGTCATGCTCTACCCATCCGGGCCTGGGAAAATACTGCCTGAATTCCTCGTAAGAACTCGCTATCTTGTTCCCGTTTTTATCATACACGATGGCCCTGGAACCCGTGGTGCCCTGGTCTATGGATAAAATATATCTCATATCCTTTCCTCCATCCACTTTAATATGCCGCCGAATATCTTTTCCCGGCCCGCGTCTATTGAAAGCGCGTGATACATGTCATGATAGGTGAGCATGGTCTTGTCCCTGAGTTTCAGGTTATAGAAAATCTCTCTCGAGGCGTTCGAATCCACCACCTCGTCCTGGCCGGACAACAAGAAAAATACCGGGATGCCTATCTTATCACTCAGCCGGCGCGCCTTTATCTGACCCGAGAGCAGGCTTATCAAGAGCCCGGCGCTGGCGATCCTGCGCTCTCTCGGATCAGCGTCTATTACCTTCATGTATTCCGCGTCGCGCGTGCACATGGAAGCGTCAAAACGCATCTTGTATCCTCTATGAGGACAGCATATGGAATTAAAAAATATGCCGAGGTATTCCGTCAGGGTGAACCTTATCCTGCTCTTGAACGCCGGGGACAGACACACCACCCCGTCAAATATCCTTTCTTTTTCCCCGGCCGCCAGAAACGAGATCAGACCGCCCATGCTCTCTCCCAGAAGGAATATCTTTTTATTAGGATTTTCACTGACGATTATATCACGCAGCGTCTTTATGTCTTCAAGGTAGGTATTTAAGGAATCTACGTGGCCCGGGGGCCCTTTTGTCTCGCCAAATCCCCTCAGCTCAATCGCGTAAGAGGAAACCCTGTTTCTTAAAAAAAATTCCGATAGAAAACCCCATCGCTCGCTGTGGGCCCCGAGGCCATGCACCAGGAGCAGCGCCGCCCTGGGCGCCTCTATTTTCCACTCTCTATAAAGTATCCCATTCCGGCTTTCCATCCTATGGCGTTTTTCTCAAATCTTAGCGGGATCAACGGCATCCGGCGCCGATAATAGTTTGCGATAGACATAAACCCAAGCTAAAAGCGTGACAGGTATAGCCGCGAACAGCCCTATCACAAGACACAGGATGCCAAGCAAAATAATGCCCGCGCTCAAGATATCGAGAAGAAACACATTCCACGCGGAACCCCTTGTCATCTCATAACTCTTCTTCAGGGCCTCGACCGGCCCGAGGCCTTTATCAACGATAAGGCACGCGTAAAACCCGAATCTCACCGCCCAGATAACCCCGGGAACAATCAATAAGACCAGGCCGCCCGCCACTATCAGCAGATAAAGGGCCATCCCTCCGACATATCTAAAAAATAACGGGAAACAGGAGAAAAGGTCCGGCATCTTTGCCTTCAAGCCATCGTGCAGGGTCAAGCTGATTTTTAAAATCCCCATTTCCAGGACACGCTGCATGACAAAAACAAAGACGCTGATTATCAGACTGATCAGCAATAAAAAACCATTGTCCTGAGGCGGCCTCGACAATAAACTGGATATGGCATCCGGGACGATGGTAATCAGTCCCACGACGATCAGAACCCCCACGAAAAACCATAGATTGCTTTTTGTCAGGCGCCACCCGAACTTTATCGCTTCTTTTTTTGAAAATTTCCGCGCGGCCATATCCCCTCCTTATTTTTAACATCATTTTACTACCAACAGCCCAAATAAACAACAACTTTACAAAAGAGCGCCGCCGGGATGTAAAGTCTCTATCCTATCATCTTGTCAAACTCTTCCACCGTTATCGCGGGCAGCGTGCTGAAACAGATATCAGTGGCCTTTGTGAGCGCGATCGAGGTCTTCATGGCCTCTTTAATATTAGGAAAATTGGCTATGAAAACAAGATCGTACATGCCCAATAAGGCGTACATGAATTCCACCTTGCCGCCCGCCTTTTCGATCGTGGCAAACGCCTTTTTCGTGCGCTCAGCCGTAATGCCCTGGATCGCCTCGCTCGAATACTTGCCAAGCATTAAAAATTTCGCCATGACGCGCCCCCTCTCTATTTTAAACCGCCTGTTATTCGTATCTCAACGCCTCTATCGGATCAAGCCCTGAGGCCTTCCGCGCCGGCCAGAGTCCGAAGACTACACCCACGACCAGAGAAAATGTCGTCGCGAGTATCACTGAAAATGTGGACACTTTTACCGCCCACCCGGCGGACATGGTTATGAGCGCGGAAGTACCCGCGCCCAATAAAACACCGGCGATTCCGCCTATAAACGCCATTAGTATCGATTCTATGAGAAATTGTACCATCACGTCTTTGTTGGTAGCGCCTATGGCCTTGCGAAGCCCTATCTCCCGCGTGCGTTCCGTGACTGACACGAGCATTATATTCATGATGCCTATGCCGCCCACCAAAAGGGATATCGCGGCTATCGAACCCAGCAGCAAAGACATTGTCCTGGTGGTCGCCTCCATGGTTTCCTTTATATCGGACATGTTACGTATCTGAAAAGCGTCCCCGCTGTCTTTAGGAGACAGGCGATGCTCTTTAATGACGGACCTGGTTATCGCGTCCTGCGCTGAATCCAGGACCTCGGGGCCTTTCGCCTCCACGTAAATGGTATCCAGATATTCCTTCCCAAGCACCCTGTACATGGCCGTGGTCACGGGCATCAGCGCGTTATCATCCTGATCGTGAAAACTATCGGCGCCTTTTGAAGGAAGGACCCCAACCACCTTAAAATTAAGAAGATTTACCTTTATTGTCTCACCAAGGGGATTCGCGTCCCCGAAAAGCTGTTTTACCACTGTCGGGCCAAGGATAATAACCCTGTCCCTTTTTCTCACCTCATCTTCCGTGAAAAACCTCCCCACGGCCGGTTCTGAGGCGCGCATAGACGCGTAATCCACGTCCACCCCCTCGACCTGCGTGTTCCAGTTTTTATTTCCGTAAACAATCTGGACCCTGCCCCTCACGGAAGGACTCACCCTCGCCACCTCATCGGTAAGCTTGGAAATCGCTGACACGTCCTTCATGGTAAGACGCGTCACTGTCCCTGATTCCATCGCCACCCCGTGCAGCCTCGAGGAACCCGGCCTGACCACCAAAAGGTTTGAGCCCAGGGACGCCAGCTGTTTTTGTATGGATTCTTTCGCGCCCTGGCCGATCGCCAGCATGGCGATCACGGCCGCGACGCCTATCAATATGCCAAGGATCGATAAAAACGAGCGCATCTTATGAGATACCATCGCGCCTGATGCCTGCCGCAGATAATCCAAAAATTTCGTCTCTCTCGCCGCCCTCTCTGATTTGGACAGCACCATATCTATTATCTTATCCGCCTGGCTTTCGCCCGCGGGGCTTTCCTCGGGGCCGGCCTTTTCATCGGAGACAATCTTCCCGTCAATCATGCGAATGACGCGCTTGGCGTGGACCGCCATTTCCTGCTCATGGGTCACCATCACGATGGTCTTACCCTTTTTATTCAATTCTTTCAGGATAGAGATAATCTCATCCTTGCTCTTTGAATCCAGATTGCCGGTGGGCTCGTCCGCGAATATTATCAATGGATCGTTGACCAGAGAACGCGCTATGGCCACGCGCTGCTGCTGGCCCCCTGAAAGCTCGTTAGGCCTGTGATTCATCCTTTCTCCCAGGCCCACCTCACGTATCTTTTCCCTGGCCCGCGCCTTTAAATGATGCTTTCCCGCGTAAATCAATGGGAGCTCCGCGTTCTGCAGGGCTGTCATCCTGGGCAGTAGATGAAACTGCTGGAATATGAACCCGGCCAGCCTGTTCCGCACGGCCGACAATTCCTCGCCTGAAAGTTCATTGATATTTCTCTTGCCCAGATAATATTCCCCTTTATCCGGCCTGTCCAATAAACCCAGGATATGCATGAGAGTGGACTTGCCTGAACCTGACGGACCCATGATGGCCACGAATTCACCCGGCGCTATTTTCAGGGAAACATCCTGCAGGGCCTTTACCTCGACCTTGCCCATCTGATACGTCTTGTGTATATTCTTTATCTCTATCATCTTCTGCGGCTGGGCATGAACGGATTTTTTCCCGTCTCGCTCGCTGTCGGGACCGAATATTTCTTTGACCTTATTATCAGCCTGTCGTTCTCCCTGACGCCGGATATCACCTCTATATTTTTATCGTCTGAAATGCCGAGGGTTACGCGTGAACGCAGAGGTTCGCCTCCGCCCTGTCTTATCAATACGTAAAAATCCTCTTTTTCTTTCTGCGCGGCGTCTACGGGTATTATGAGGATGTTTTCCTTGTCCTGGTCCACGAAATCTATCGTGGCGTTCATGCCTGACCGAAAAAATCCCGGGACCTCCTCGGGTAAAAGGTCCGCCTCGTACACAGTGACATTGTTTACGGTCTTTGACTCGTAATAAATATGCTGAACTGTCGCGTCCACTTTCTCGTCAGGATAAGCGTCTATGCTGATAATCGCCCTTTTACCAACCTTTATCTTTCCTATATCTATCTCATCCACCTGGCCCCGGACTATTAATCTGTCGGACAACACGGCCACGGCGTCGCTCGTGGTAATGGTCTGTCCAGGCTGAATCTTTTCGACAATCACCTCTCCGTCAATCGGCGCCAATAACGGTATCGGCTTATACGCGTCTTCCCAATATTTAAGGACGTCCTCCCCTTTTGCCCTGGCGGCGTCAATCAAAGCGGCCCTCTCGGTCGAGCTCATCCACGCCAGGATATCGCCTGTCCTTACCATGTCGCCCTCCTTGACCAGGATCTCCTCTATCCTGCCGTTGACAGGCGGCTTTATCTCAAGCCTGTTCTTGGGGAGTATGGTACCGGTGGAGGATATGAATGTCGTTATCCGGCCGAGGGACGGCGAGATTTCCTTAACGACTTCGTCCGAAGGTTTTTTCTCTTTTGCCCTTGTCACGTACACCCCTCCCGCGATCAAGATGATGAGGACCGTCAAAAATAAGAATTTTTTATTCCGCATATTCTAACGTCTCTCCTTTCGCCTGTATCCAATTGGCCTCGGCAAGCAAGGCGTCCGCCTGGGCGTTCAAAAAAGATTTCTTAGCCGTTACAAGGCTGTCTTCTATGATGGTCCAATTATCAAACTGCATCAAACCCAGTGAATATTGCGCCTCGGCGATTCTCGCCCGTTCCTGGGCGGCCTCCAGGAATTTCTTCCTGACGTCCACCGCGTCGATCGCGTCCTGAAGGGCCGTCCAATTTTCTTTTAACGCCAGGATAACGCTATCCTTTTCGCTTTGCTCGTCCGCCTCAGCCTGCTTCAGGGCGGCCGCGGCCTCCCTTAACTCATACTGCTTTAATTTGCCCTCGAATATGGGAAAACTCACGCTGAGGCCCGCTGTCAACTTATCGTCTATCGGAGGCCAGCCGATCGAGCTGGACCTGTCAGCCCCGGCGCTCAATGATACCTCGGGCAAAAAACTTCCCTCGGCTGATCTAACGCCGTACGCCGCCGCCTTTTTCTGGGCATTGAGTTTCCCTAATGACGGATTATCCCTGGCCAGGGCCTCAAAATCAGGCCTCTGTCTGGCCCTGTCGCTGACATTGAATCCGCCTTTAGCCTTCAGGGGCGAGAATTTGGAACGCCCCATCTCCTTGATCAGCTGGGCCTGGCTGGTCTCAAGCTCTCTCCTGGCTTGAATGATTTCATATTCCGCCTGCGCCAGGTTCGCCTCGGCTGTCGAAAGCGCGCCCTTATGTTCCATGCCAGCCTCATAAAGAAGCGTTATCAATACCAGATTATCCCGCCTGAGCTTCCTTATCTCTTCCGTGAGCCTCAATGATTCCTGGGCCTTCAGGAGATTTATGAAAGCGGCGCGCAGGCGCAGCCTGACCTCGGAAGAGGCAAACCTGTAATTATACAGCGCGGCCATTATATTTTCCGAAGCCGCCTTTTCGTCGTTTATCCTGCTGGAACCATCAAATAAAAGCTGGGTAAGCGTCGCGCCGATGGAATAGCTGTCCGACGTGGCCTTGGTTGTCCCGCCTGAATGAGAACTGGTGGTCTCTCTTTCTGTCGTTGAGCCTGATACGCTCCCTTCTATCTGAGGATAAAAACCGCTCTTTGTCACGGCCAGAGCCGCTTTTTTCTGGTTGATCGCCTCTTCGGCTGAAATCAGGTCCGGATTATTCCTTCTGGACTCCGCGACACAATCCATCCAAGCGAGGGCTTCATCATCATGGATCTCGGCCAGTGCCCCGGTCCGCGAAAAACAGAATAACAATAAAATTATCAATAAAAGAATTCTCATCTACCTGGTCTCGTTCAGAAAATGCGTCAATCCCTCGGCCGGGATAAGGCCTATGTTGTCCGGCTTGGCGAAGACAATAAGCTTGTCCCCGGGTTTGATCTTAAACGACCTCCTCACCCCGGCCGGTATGACTACCTGACCCTTCTCGCCTACTGTTACCGCCCCGCAGACCTTGCCTTTAGATAGACCGCTCATGTGATCTCCTCATGGTTTTAAAAATAACTTGGTATGAAATGTATAACTTGTATGATTTATATGAAAAGTATACCTTAAGGCTGGGATTTTGTCAAATCTTAAAGCTATATTTTCTCCGGCCGCCAGGCCTACGAAAAACATAAGCTATCTTAAAATTTAAAATCTCCTGCGCCTGGGCTGAAACTGCCTGTAATTATCTTTTGATTGTCTGTAAGGAGGCCTGCGAGAAGGCTGGCCCGAAGACTGGATGAATTGTTCGTGGGTGATATCCGGATGCTTCGAAATGGGGAGGGATATTCTCATTAACTTCTCTATGTCTTTGACTTCGCCGTGCTGGTCCGGGGTAGCGAAAGAAATTGCCCGACCCTGATGGCCCGCCCTTCCCGTGCGGCCTATCCTGTGCACGTAATTTTCCTTATCATCCGGAAGGTCATAATTAATGACAAGCTCTATGCCTGTCACGTCGATGCCGCGGCTGGCTATGTCCGTAGCCACAAGCACCCTGTACTTGCCTGACTTGAAACCCTGGAGTGCCTCGCGACGCTGACTAAGAGAACGGTCTGAGTGTATCTCAGCCGCGCTATGCCCCATGTCCCTCAAGGCGCGCGTTATCTTTCTCGCATTGTGCTTTGTGCGGGAAAACAAAAGCACCGGGCCGTGATACTGATAAAGCAATTTGCTCAGAAGTTTTGGCTTGGCGTCTTTCTTGACGACAAAAAGCTCCTGAGTGATGCGCTCGGGCGCCGTGCCCGAAGGCGCAATCTCCACCGAGACCGGAAGTTTCATGTGCCTGGCCGCGATGTCCATTATCTCCCTGGGTATGGTCGCTGAAAAAAGCATGGTCTGCCTTTCCTTCGGCACGAAACGCAATATCTTCTCAACCTGCGGAGTAAAACCCATGTCAAGCATACGATCGGCCTCGTCAAGCACCAGCATCACCACGTCATCCATCAGGATATTCCACTGGCCCATGTGGTCAATCAGCCTGCCCGGGGTGGCAATCACCACTCTGGGATTTTTACGAAGCGCCTGTATCTGACCGTACATCGGCGCGCCGCCTATGAGACAGGCTGTCTTAATTCCGAAAGGCCTGGCGACTATCTGAAACGCCTCGTCGATCTGGATGGCCAACTCCCTCGTGGGGGCGAGGACCAATCCCTTCCCCTTTGTCTGCGCGAGACGCTGAATCATCGGGATAGCGAAAGAATGCGTCTTGCCCGTACCTGTCTGCGCGATGCCGACAATGTCCTTGCCCTGAATCGCCATGGGTATCGCCTTTACCTGTATGGGCGTGGGCACTTTGAACTTTATCCGCTCCAGGATATCTAAAATCTTGGGGGCGATTCCTAAACCATAAAAACTATTATCATTCTGTGTCATGATTTTTTCAACCTCTCTCTCCAAGTGCTGACCTGCTCTCTTAAATAACACCTGGCGTCCTCAACGAGCTCGGAGATCAACTCTTTAACCGAGACTATTTTATCAATGCGGAAGGCGTTACTGCCGCACATGGCGAAACCCTTATCCATCTCTCCGCGGTACGCGCTGACAAGGGCCTTGGCGATGCAATAGTTTACCTTTTTAGGGTCGCACGTGGCCAGACATTGATACACGCATCCGAAATCCACCCGCTCGCCCCTGGTAATCCTGTCCACAAATTCATTTCGTATGACCCTTCCCGGCATGCCTACCGGACTCTGAATAATCACTATATCTTCTTTTTTGGCATGCATATAAGTCTCTTTATACTTGATTGACGCGTCGCACTCATTCGTGCAGACAAACCGCGTTGCCATCTGCACGGCGCTCGCGCCAAGCTCCATGACATCAGCAATATCCCTGCCGTCAAAAATCCCTCCGGCCGCGATAATAGGTATCCTTATCTCGTCTGTTTCAAACTCGCGGACCACGGCCAATACCTCTTTCAGGATACCCTGCAAATAATAATGCTCCTTGTCGTTCAGCTCTGCCCTGCTGTATCCCAGATGGCCTCCGGCAAGAGGGCCTTCCAGCACAATGGCGTCAGGCAGACGGTTATAACGCCTTTTCCAAGTGGCGCAGATGATATGCGCGGCGCGGGCAGAGGATACTATAGGGATTAACTTGGTTTTCTTGTTAGTCACCAAAGAAGGGAGCTTGAGCGGCAGCCCTGCTCCTGAAATAATCACGTCTATGGCTTCGTCCTGCGCGGTCCTCACCAGATCATCATAGTTAGTGAGCGCGCACATGATATTCACGCCGAACGGATTTCTGGTCTTCTCCCTTGTTTCCCGGATAACGCTTGACAGGGACTCGCGCGACCGTGTCTTGTAATCACGGGTTTCATCCTCAGCCCCTTCTCCCAGCCCCACAGCCGCTATGACTCCCAAGGCGCCCTCATTGGAAACCGCTGAGGCCAGGGAAGACGAAGACACACGCACGCCCATACCTCCCTGCACTATCGGCAGATCTATCCTCAAATCCCCTATATTAAAATCCTTGAACTCAAATTTCATGACCCTCCCCGCGCTAATAAAAAAGCCGTAAAGGTTAGTTGTCTTCCTCTACGGCCTCAAGATCTCTAATCTTTTATTATATGTTTTCTTTTTATTATACTCCTTTGATTTTGATTTGTCAATCAAAGTATCTGACTAATTACGGCCGGGCATTTGGCCATTCTTCCGAGCTATGCCTTAATTCGCCCGCTTAACTCGTCATATTCCCGCCATATCTCGGCGGGTATGCGGCCGTCGAATTGATCAAGGAATCTCTTTATGTCCCCCAGCTCCGCGCGCCACTCGGGATTATTGACCTCGAATAATTTCTTTAATTTTTCTTCCGGCATGCTCAAACCGTCCACGTTCAAGTCCTTCATATGAGGGACAAATCCCAGGGCTGTTTCCCTGGCGTCCACGCGGTTATTCACGCGGTCAATAATCCATTTGAGCACCCTGATATTGTCCCCGAATCCCGGCCAGATAAACTTACCACTATCATCCACCCTGAACCAGTTGACAGAATATATCCTGGGAGGATTCTTTAATCTCTTCCCCATCTTAAGCCAATGGCTGAAATAATCTCCCATGTTATAACCGCAGAAAGGCAACATCGCCATCGGATCTCTGCGCAATACGCCTTCTTTATGCATGGCCGCCGCCGTGGTCTCGGAACCCGTTCCCGTGCCTAAAAACACGCCATGCTGCCAGTTAAAAGACTCTGTGACCAATGGGACAAGATGCGTCCTCCTGCCGCCTAAAATTATCGCCGATATGGGCACTCCCTTGGGATTATCAAATTCTTTCGAAAGCGTGGGCGAATTATATACGGAAACGGTGAACCTGGAATTCGGATGAGCGGCCTTAGTGCCTTTTGAGATGTCCCATGGCCTGCCTTGCCAATCCGCTATTCTCTCAGGCATCGCCCCGTTCAACCCCTCCCACCATGGCTCGTTTTTATCCATATCCAAGGCGGTATTGGTAAAAAGCGTAGGGTAAAAATTCTTCCCTTTCAGGGTGCGGATCATGTTCGGATTTGTCTTCATTGATGTGCCTGGCGCCACTCCGAAAAGTCCCGCCTCGGGATTGATGGCGTACATCCTGCCGTCAGACCCGACATTGAGCCACGCGATATCATCCCCCACTATCCACACCTTGTAACCCGGCAGCGCGGACTCGAGCATCGCCAGATTGGTCTTTCCGCACGCGGACGGCAGGGCCGCCGTAATATAAGTGACATTCCCCTCTGGGTCTTCTATACCCAATATTACCATGTGTTCCGCGAGCCAACCCTCCTGATAACCAAGCCAAGAGGCAATCCTTAACGCGAAACATTTTTTGCCCAAAAGCGCGTTCCCGCCGTAACCTGACCCGATGCTCCATACCAGATGCTCATCCGGAAAATGCATGATGAAACGCTTGCTGGGATCAAAATCGCCTACTGAATGCAGACCTTTCACGAAATTATCGCCATCGCCAATCTTTTCAATCACCTTCTTGCTCATGCGGGTCATTATCCGCATGCTTACGGCCACATAAGAGACATCTGTAATCTGAACGCAGGCCTTGGCGTAAGGAGAATCAGGATGGCCCATCATGTAAGGAAGCACGTACATGGTCTTCCCCTTCATGCAGCCGTCCGATATCCTGGTCATCATCCGTTTCGCCTCGCCCGGCTCCATCCAATTATTATTCGGACCAGCGATTTCCTTGTTGGGATGACACACAAAGGTCAGATGCTCCGTGCGAGCCACGTCAGTAGGGTGGCTCCTATGAAGATACGCGTTAGGCCAGACCTTCTGATTCAGTTCCCGGAAGACAGAATGCTCCCCTATCTTTTCTTCTTTCTTCCCTATCTCCATGAGCCTATGCGCCTCTTCCTCAGAACCGTCGCACCAATAGACCTTATCGGGCTTCGTGAGTCTTGCCTGTTCCTCTACCCATTTTTCAACCTGAGTCGCCATGATCTCCTTTTCTGATTATACGCGTAAATTATATACGGATTGCCCTGTTATGGCAAGGATATTCTTGTCGTAAGCTATTATTTTATCAGCGCCCCGCGAAACATGAAAAATACGGCGGCCAGCATGAATAACGCCGCCCACAAATAATCCTGCTTAAGGTTTTCCTTCATGTAAAAGACGGAGAACGGCACGAATACGGACAATGTTATGACCTCCTGAAGGATCTTCAGCTGGCCGAGATTCATGACCTGATGGCCTATCCTATTCGCGGGCACCTGTATGAGATACTCCAATAACGCGATGCCCCAGCTTATAAAAGCCGCGATAATCCAAGGTTTATTATTACAATTCTTCAGATGGCCGTACCAGGCGAATGTCATAAATACATTACTGCATGCCAGCATTAAAGCCGTGATAATAAACTTATTCATCCGCCCGCTCCTTTTTGTAAAAATACCGACAGGGCACGCGCGATCTTCAACGGACTCGGGGGACATCCCGAGATATGCAATGCCACCGGCAATATATCTTTTATCCCGCCTTCCACGTAATAAGAACCCTTGAACATCCCGCCGTCCAGGGCGCAGTCCCCGCAGGTAACCACAAATTTCGGCGCGGGCATCGCCTCATAAGTCTTTTTTAAAGCGATGAGCATGTTTTTAGACACGGGGCCGGTGACCAAAAGCGCGTCCGCGTGGCGGGGCGAAGCCACAAAACTTATTCCGAAACGCTGCAGGTCATAGATCGGATTATTCGCGGAGATTATTTCAGATTCACAGGCGCCGCAGGAACCGGTGTCCACTTCGCGGATATTCAGGGACCTGCCGAATCTTTTCCAAATCAGGGACTTTAGCTCAAGCCCGGCCGTCTCTATCTCCCCGGACAGCCCCGGCCCGATGTTTCTTGTCACCACACCTTTTAATATCCTGTTCTTTAATATGCGCGTCATGTTATAAGTCATTCCCCGAATATGACAAATCAAAACTTTTATTGCAAAGCGGGAAATCTGGGATGATATTTCCCAATACGGCGTACGAAAGGGCCTGCCAGTTATGAAAAGAAGGGTCCACTATCTTACACCTTTCTATCAGACCCGCTGAATCCGTCTTGAGCCAATACAAGACCGGTCCCCTCCACCCCTCAACATAACCCAGGGCGCTCCCTGCCTTTGACCCCGGACTGACCCTGACCCTGTCTCCTTTAATAAGCCTCCCCGTAAATTCCTCGATCAGACGGCACGACTCCTGAAACTCAAAGATCCTGACCCGCAGCCTCGCCAGGACATCCCCTGATTCCTGCGCCGCCATCTTGAATCCGGATTCTCCGTATATCCCAGGATAATGCCTCCTCAAATCCACGGCTATGCCGGAGGCGCGGCCCACGAGACCAACCACGCCCAGGTCCTCCGCGGTTTTCCTGCGCAGGACACCCGTAGTATCCACCCTGTCCATGAAAGAAACGCTGGAATATAACATTTTAACCAGCTCGCGGAAATCACGCTTTATACCCTTGAGAGAATATAGGAGCGCCTGTCTCTTGGCCTCATCCATGTCCACCAAAACCCCTCCCACCGCGTTAACATCCTTAAGATACCTGTTTCCCGCCAGCCTTTCGTTCAATTGAAGTATCGCCTCCTTGATAATCGAGGCGTACGCGGCCGGAAAGGAAAAACCCACGTCGATAGCCATGCCGCCGATATCGTTCGCGTGATTATACATGCGTTCCAGCTCCAAAAACAGGCCTCTCAGATACATTGCCCGCGCCGGGATAGACACCCCGGCGATCTTCTCCGACGCGTGGGTAAACGCGAGACTGTGCGCGAAACTGGAATCGCCTGAAACGCGTTCCGATAATCGGATCGCGTCAAGATAACCCTTGCCCTCGAAAAGCTTTTCCACGCCCCGGTGAGTAAACCCAAGCCTGAGCTCCAGGTTTATGATAGGCTCGCCCGCGGCGCTGAAACGAAAATGCCCGGGACCGATAATCCCGGCATGAACCGGCCCGACAGGGACCTCGAACACGCCCTCCCCGTCAACCCTCCCGAATTTATATTCGCCCGCTACCCCGCCCCGCGCCTCCTTGAAATCCTTGCGCAGGGGATAGCTATTCAAAGGCCATACCTCGTCATGCAGGTTCAGACGCCTTGTATCAGGATTACCCATCGGCTCGATACCAAACATCTCCCGGACCTCTCTTTCAAAGAGGCTGGCTGAATGCGCGGTTTTCGCTAATGAATCAAAAGAAGGGCTTTCCTGCGGGATGCCGGCGCTCACGATGATCCATTGAGCGCTTCTGAAATTCATGAATACCGACTTCATGACAAATCTTCCCCTCTCCTTACGCTCGTCAACCGCGAAAAGCATCATTACCGGCGACGCGAGCGTTTCATGGAGCCCGAGGCAGATTTCCCTGAAGGCCCGCGGGTCCACTTCGATACCAGTCTCATCCTGATAATCTTGAGATATTGAAAGCGCGCCGATATCCGGAAACTTCTTTTTTATCCCTGCAATAACTTCTGAGTTATCCATAAAAGGTCCTTTTTTATAAACAATAACGCCGCCCCCAAGGCGCATGCCTGAAATAACAAAAACAGGAACGCGAGTTTTCCGCTCAATGGTTCCCCGGCGGGCTTCATGCCCTTGGGAAGATTGCCAAAGAGCATCTCCCCGAAATGATAAATAAACGCCCCGAAAATAATCGCCAAAAACAACAGCAGCAAAACGGCTATCAGATATGAACCGCTGGTGAAAGCGGCCATTATTATCAGGATCTCGCTTATGAATATCGAGAACGGCGGAAATCCGGTAAGCGCGAACATACCTAAAAGCATCATGATGCCGGTAAACGGCAGGGCCCTGATCACCCCCCTGATGGTGTTCATGTTATGCCTATTGTAAGCGCTGACAATATTACCGGCCCCGAAAAACATCAGCGATTTGACTACGGCGTGATTAAATACGTGCAGGGCGGCTCCGGCAACGGCTAAGGGGGCGCCCAAGCCAAAACCGACGCAGATTATACCCACGTGTTCGATGCTGCTGTACGCGAGGAGGCGTTTCAGGTCTTTTTGAACCAGAATAAAACCGCAGGATATAACCAGGGAAATAACACCGAACAAAATCATCAAATTCGAAAAATACGCGAATCCCGCGCCCTTGATCACGATAATACCGAATCTTAGAATGGCGTAGATGGCCGTCTTCAGCAGTACCCCTGACAGAAGCGCGCTGATAGGGGCGATTGCCTGACTATGGGCGTCGGGCAGCCACGTATGCATCGGCGCGATGCCCGCCTTGGTGCCGTATCCGACCAGTATGAAAATAAACGCCGCCTTCAGGATATTCTTATCCATGCCCGCGGCGCCGGCCGCCATGACGGACCAATTCAGGCTCTTCGCGCCGCCCGCGAGAGAAAAGGCGTAAGAAAAAAGGATGGTGCCCAAAAGCGCGAAGATTATGCCCACAGAACAGATAATGATATACTTCCACGCGGCCTCCACCGATTCCTTGGAGTTATAAAATCCCACGAGGAACGCGGAAATGAGGGTAGTCATTTCTATGGCGACCCACAGTATGCCTAAATTATTCACCGCCGGAACAAAAAACATGGAACAGCAGAACAGATTAAACAGGACATGATAGACCACGGCTTTTTTCTCGGATAACATCCCCTTCTCCATATCTTTCCTGATATAACCGACGGAATAAAGGGCGGCCGCGAAGGCCACCGTGGAAATGACAAATATGAAAAAAGCGCTCAGGGTGTCTATATATATAAAATCCGCGCGCGGATTAACACCTCCTGACATCACCGCCTTCTTTAAAAGCAGGGCGCTTTCGCATAATATAACAAAATATCCTATAACGTTAAGTATCCCGAAGACCCTCTGTCTTTTAATAAGCGGGGCCGCCAGGGCGAGCAAAATCGGGATTCCAAGAATAAAAAATATCCGCATGTACGCTACCCCTTTAAACGCGAGAGCTTGCTCACGTCTATATGTGTGAAGAGTTTATTGACCCTGTAGATAAAAAGCCCCATGATAATCACGCTTACAAATACATCCAGAAAGACCGCTATTTCCACGAAAAACGGCATCCCGCCCGAAACAAATGAGGCAAAAAGAAATATCCCGTTTTCCATCACTAAAAGACCCACTACCTGCGTAAAGGCCTTCATGCGGGATATCATGAGAAACGCGCCGATAAAAATCACGGAGAGCGCGACCGTAACGGCGGCCAATCTATAGTCCCTGCCGAAACCAAGGGTCTCGGAGAAAACCATGGAACAATAGGTAAGCGCGAGCGCGGCGATGAGCGAAACCTGCGCGCTGACAAAAAGCCCGAGGTTTTCATCCACGTTTATTTTTTTCGCTATCAGGTTCAGGCCGCGTGGTATTATAAAAACCTTCAGGGCCAGTATGAGCAGCGCGACAGCATATAAATCAACCTGCCTTTCCGCGTATCCGGCGGCCAGCGTTATCAAAAAAATAAAAAATGACTGATAACGAAAACCGCGTATCAGCGCGGGCACCCTTTTCGCGATAACCATGAGATATGTCACGGCCAAGACCCCCAAAAGGATAAATTCCCGCATATTAAACCCCCAGCATCGCGCATACCGCCGCGATAATGCCCAATACAAAAGCAAAACCCATAAAATCCACCGCCCTGAATAAACGCATCTTCGCGACAGAAACCTCCACCAGGGCCGTTACGATCACTATGATGGCTATCCTGCCCAGATACCATGAAAACCAGAAAACAGCTTGGGCCGGACCGCTCATGGCCGGCGGGGCGATTGGAAAGATTATCTGCGCGATCAAGAAAAACAAAACCATCTGCTTTACATAGAAAGCTAATTCTATTAAAGCGAGGGATCTGCCGGAATATTCCAGGACCATCGCCTCGTGTATCATGGTCAACTCAAGATGCGTCTCCTGGTTATCGATCGGCACGCGGGAGGTTTCCGCGATAGTGATAAGGAACAGGGTGATTGCCGCGACAACGGAAGAAACCGATACCGCGCCCATGCCGTTCAGCGCGGATATGTCCGTCGAGCCGGACCGCAAAAATATTGAAAATACCGCCAGGCAAAACGCCGGCTCGGCCAGGCTGGAAATAAACATCTCCCTTGATGAGCCCATACCGCCGAAAGGGCTTCCCGTATCTAACGCTGAAAGGGCCAAAAAGAAACGCCCCAGGGCGAAGATAAACACGAGGGCCAGAAAATCGCCCATGTGATTCGCCGGGCT
>JBAZOA010000022.1:0-19328 GCA_041648935.1 Candidatus Omnitrophota bacterium
AGACAGCCGAGGCAATCATCTCAGCCGGTTTTACGGAGTGTATCATCGCGCCCAGGTACAGCCAGGATGCCTTGCGCGCCCTGGAGGCGAAGAAGAACCTCCGCCTGATAGAGGTCGGGGATTTAAGGGGCATAGAGAAAGATTATGATTTAAAAAAGGTGGTGGGGGGATTGTTGATACAGGACAGGGATGTCCTGGCGGTGGAGGAAAAGGATTTAAAGATAGTTACAAAGAAAAAGCCCACAGGAGAAGAGATGGCGGCCTTGATCTTTGGATGGAGGATAGTAAAGCACGTCAGGTCAAACGCCATAGTTTTATGCCAGGGCACCAAGACGGTTGGTGTTGGCGCGGGGCAGATGTCGCGGGTGGATTCCATGGTCATAGCCATAAGGAAATCAGGCGGGAGATGCGAGGGTTCCGCGTGCGCGAGCGACGCGTTCTTCCCCAAGGAGGACGCGATAGATGAGGCCAGGAAAGCGGGCATATCCAGCATAATACAGCCGGGCGGGTCGATTCGCGATGAGCATGTGATAAAGGCCTGCGATGAGGCGGGGATCAGCATGGTATTCACCGGCGCGAGGCATTTTAAACATTAATTGCTTCCCTGATCGCCAGGCCTACGAAAAGACGCTCGGCCGCCCCGGCGAGGCGGCCTTCGCTCCGCCCCGATTCTCGCTCGCCTCCCGGCAGCCAGGGGTTTGGAAGGCTCCTTTGTTTTGCGTAACCCCAGGACTACCGGACAAATAAAGATATTGCCTGTCAAAACAAAAAAGAGAGAGGCCTAAATGAACGAAAAACAAATCTATTGTCAGAACGTTTAGGCCGAACGTCCTGACAAACCCCTGGCTGCCGGGAGGCACCATGCCCGCTCGAATCGGCGTAGGCTTTTCTTTAGGCCTGGCGGTCAGGGAAGCAGGACAATTTTTTTATTTATATGACTTACAAACAAGCGGTTGAATACGTAGATTCCTTTATAAATTTTGAAAAGATACCGAGGTACGAATACGCCGCGGCATTCAGGCTGGAAAGGATGTCCGCCTTTTTAAGAGAATTGGGCGATCCGCACGAGACGCTAAAGGCGTTCCACGTCGCCGGTTCAAAGGGCAAGGGTTCCACCTGCGCTATCGCGGCCTATATATTAAAAGAGGCGGGATACAGGGTGGGATTGTATACCTCGCCGCATCTCGTGGATTTCAGGGAAAGGATCAGGATATTAGGTAAGGTGTCAGGCGACAGGCGTAAGACATCGGGCAGCGGATCGTGGTTTGAGGGGATGATAAGCGAGAGCGAGTTTGTCGGTCTGATAGAACGGATAAGGCCCGCGGCGGAAAAATTCAGGGATCACGTGAAATTCGGCAGGGCGTCTTTTTTTGAAATACTCACCGCGGCCGCCTTTTTGCATTTCAAGGATAAGAAAGTCGATTTCGCCGTATTGGAGACAGGGCTCGGGGGCAGGCTGGACGCGACGAATACGGCGAATCCGGTCGCGTGCGGGATAACCAGCATCAGCCTGGAGCATACTGATAAGCTTGGAGATACGCTGGCCAAGATTGCGTTTGAAAAAGCGGGTATTATAAAAACGCGCGGCGTAATAGTCAGCGCCAGCCAGAAAAGAGAAGCGGGGGATGTCATAAGAAAGGCATGCGAGGAGAGGGGCGCGGGATTGCATGAGGCGGGGAAAGACATAAAATACCGCATAGTGGACTCCAATGAAAGAAGGCAGGTCTTTGACACGGAGGGGCCCGGATATTCATATAAGAATCTGGAATTAAATCTAATCGGTTATCATCAAATAGAGAATGCCTCCATGGCTATCGGCATGCTGAAGCTGGCGGAATCCGGCGGGTTTAAGCTGGGAGAAGATGCCGTGAGAAGAGGCTTGAAAAAGGCGATTTGGCCGGGCAGGCTGCAGATAATAAGAAGGCGCCCCCGCGTGATTTTGGACGGCGCGCAAAACCCGGCAAGCATCAGCGTATTAATCTCTTCCGTAAACAAGCTGTTTAAATATAATAGATTTATATCCGTTTTCGGCATATCAAGCGACAAGGACATAAAAGGGGTGAGCCGTTTATTGGACAGGGCCAGTGATAAAGTAATTTTAACGCGGGCAAAGGACAATCCAAGGGCCCAGAGTCCCCTGGTATTAAAAAAATATTTCTCGAAGGCCGATCCTTTCTCGGGAAACGTGGAAGAGGCGTTAAAAAAGGCGCTGGAATCGTCAGGTAAAGAGGACTTGATATTGGTCACGGGTTCATTATTTGTTGTCGGCGACGCTATCGGGTATTTTAAGAATAGCGTAAGTTGACAAAAGGAGTATTGCTTGGGTGTCAACTTAGGGGCGGATATGGATACAATCGCGGCCGTGTCGACTCCGATAGGGGAAGGCGGCATAGGCATAGTGCGGCTTAGCGGCGATAACGCCCTTAAGATAGCGGACAGGATATTCATGTCCAAGGGCGGAGGGAAACCGTCCAGGTTCAAGACCTACACGGTTCATTATGGGCATATTATAGAAAAAGACACAAGGACACAAAGACACAAGGACACAAGAATAATAGATGAAGTGATTTTGACCGTGATGCGCTCGCCGAGGAGTTACACAAAAGAGGATGTGGTCGAGATAAACTGCCATAGCGGCATAGTCCCGCTTAAGAAAATCCTTGATCTGGTCCTTAAGAGCGGGGCGCGGCTTGCCCAGCCGGGCGAGTTCACGAAAAGGGCGTTTTTAAACGGCCGCATTGACTTGAGCCAGGCAGAGGCGGTCCTGGATATAATAAGGGCCAAGACGGATTTATCTCTTGGGGCCGCCCTGGATAATCTGGAAGGGTTATTTTCTAAAAAGGTGAAGGACTTGAGAGATTCCCTGATGGACATATACGCCAACCTGGAGGCCTGTATAGATTTCTCAGAAGAAGACGCGGGGATATCAGGGAAACAAAAGCTGTTCAGGCGCCTGCGCGCCATAGGGAAAGATATCGAGAAGCTGATAAAAAATTCAAACCAGGGCAGGATCCTGCGGCAAGGCGTAAGGGCGGTCATCTGCGGCAGTCCTAACGCGGGCAAGTCAAGCCTGATGAACGCCCTGCTAAAGGAATCAAGGTCCATTGTCACTCACATGCCCGGCACTACCAGGGATACCATAGAAGAGCTTGTAAATATTAAGGGTATCCCAGTGGTATTGGTGGATACGGCAGGCATAACGGAAACAGACCATCCTATCGAAAAAGAAGGCATAAGGCGGAGCCGTCTGTCTTTGCGGAGAGCGGATCTGGTATTGCTGGTATTTGATTATAGCAGGAAATTAAATAATAATGATATCGATATAATGCGCGGCGTCAACGGGAAAGAGGTAGTCCTGGTCATAAATAAAGCGGATTTAAAAAAGGGCCTGGATATCGGGATGATAAGGAAATTTTTCCCAGGACAGAAGGTCATGCTCGTGTCCAGCTTAAGTCTTAAGGGCATAGACGCGCTTGAGGACGCCATAAAGGACAGGGTTTGGAGGGGAAGGGCGCCGGGCAGGGATATCGGGCGCGTTTCAAATGAAAGACAGCTGGAGGCGTTAAGGCGCTCTTACGAGGAATTAAAAATGGCGATACAGGGCCATGAGGAAGGCCTGGCAATGGAATGCGCGGCGGTATGCGCGCGTTCAGCCATTGAGCGCCTCGGAGAGGTAACAGGGGATACCATAACGGAAGAGGCGCTGGACAGGATATTCAGCGAGTTCTGCATAGGAAAATAGTCCCTCGCCGCATCAGTTCTGAAAATCAGGCGGCTTCGGGATTAAAATTTTGTTTCACAAAATTTTAGGAGGACTGCATGGATAAGGTTAAGATTCAGAAGGCGGTCAGGATGATATTGGAGGCGATAGGGGAGGACCCCGGCAGGGAGGACCTGAAAAAGACGCCCCAAAGGGTAAGCGACATGTACGAAGAGATATTCAGCGGTATATCAAAAGACCCTTCAAAGGAGTTGGAAGTGCTACTGGCTGAAAAACATGATGAGATAGTGCTTTTAAAAGGCATACCTTTATATTCCGTATGCGAGCACCATCTCCTGCCTTTCATAGGCAAGGCGCATATAGCCTATATACCTAAGAATAACAGGGTTACCGGCCTGAGTAAACTCGCCAGGGTGGTTGAGGTTCTTTCCAAGCGGCTTCAGGTACAGGAGAGACTTACCACTGAGATAGCGGAAGTCCTCATGAGGAAGCTAAGGCCGCTCGGCGTGATGGTGATTATTGAGGCGGAACATTTATGCATGAGCATGAGGGGGGTGAAGAAATCAGGGGTATTGACAATCACAAGCGCCTTAAGAGGAGTTTTCAAGCAAAATCCAAAAACAAGGGCAGAGGCAATGGCGCTTATAAAAGATTAAAATCGTATAAAATAGTTTAAAAAAGATAAAAAAAGTATTGACAAACATTTTTGTATCTGGTATACTCTTATCTATTAATAATCAGTCAAAATTCAAAGAGGTGGATTATGAGAAGAGTGTATCAGGCGTTTATTTGTTTATCCTTTCTGGGTATTTTCATATTTAATCCCGTCATTTATGTCGCTGCGGAAGATCAGGGCCTGGATTTCAGCCCGTATGCCCAGGTCACGCTCCAGTATGATGACAATGTTTTTTTGAGCCGTGATGATGAAAAAGACGATTTCATAGTTACCCTTACCCCCGGCGCAGTCCTGGAAGTTCCGTTTGATGACAATCTTCTCAAGCTTGATTACCACGTGGATATCAATAAGTACATGGACCACTCGTCTCAGGACGCGAATAATCATTATATCTCTGGAGACCTTAGGTTGAGTTTGAGGGATGTTACCTTTAATATATATGATAATTTCAGCCACGTATTCGAAAGACCAAGCGTGGAAGACGTGAATAGGGTCAAGCGGGAGGATAATCAGGCGGGCGTGAAGGCCAAACTGCAGATGGAGCGCCTCGGGGTCCAGGTGGGTTACGAGAATTTCATGCGTGATTATAAGTCAGAGCCTGTCTATGAGGCATACGACAGGACAGACCATCTCTATTCTTTCATGTTGACTCACAGGACATTTCCAAAGACAGACCTGCTTTTCGAATACGATTTTAACCAGACAAGGTATGATGAATCCGTTCATTCCGATTCCGATTATCATCAGTTTCTTGTGGGCGCCATGGGTAGTCTGACGTCCAAGACAGATGCGACCATAAAGGCCGGATACCAGATAAGGGAATATGAACGCGCGGATGAGCCTGATTTTGACACGGGGGTCCTTTACGCGGACATGACGCACAGATTTTCGGACAAGGATGCCCTTAAGCTTTCTTTGGCCAGGACCGCCTACGAGTCAACATACGACACGAATAATTATTATAAGGTAGAAAGCGCGACGGCCATACTGGACCATCTCTTCACCCCCAAATTAATGGGTTTTCTCACCGGGCAATTTCAGACTAATTCATATCCAAGGGAGACCACCGAAGGCGCGGAGACCAAAAAGAGGCGGGATAAATATTATTCCGCGGGCGCGGGGTTGAGGTATTATCTGCAGAAATGGTTTACCTTGACGTTAAAAGCCGAGCACATCATACGCGATTCAAATTTCGATATCTTCGAATACGACCAGAATCTGATCACATTCAGCGCGAAGGCGATGTTTTAAAAAAGGATATGGTAATATCATGAGATATTTTCAGTTTTTATTGTTAATAGTTTTAATAAGTTTTTCAGCCGTTTTTGCCGAAGACTATAAGATAGAGACAGGGGATGTATTGGCGATAACCGTGTATGATCAGTCTGATCTCACCACGAAGACGCGCGTCGGTCCGAACGGCGAAATCAATTTTCCCCTGTTGGGCACTGTCCAGATAAACGGCCTTACGATAGACGAGACGCAGAAAAAAATAACGTCCTTATTGGCAGAAGATTATCTCGTGAACCCCCAGGTCAATGTGTTCATAGAGGAATATCATCCTAAAAAGGTTTTTGTGATGGGTTTTGTGAATAGGCCAGGCGAGTATGAGCTCCCCAAGGACAGGCCTACTTCTGTCCTGGAGGCGATCACGATGGCGGGCGGATTTAAAGACGGCGCGGCGCAGAACGGGACAAAGATCATAAGAAAGGAAGCCGGCGCGGAAACAACCATACCTATAAAGGTGACGGATATAACCAACAAGGGCGATAAGGAAAAAGACGTGGCGGTGAAGCCGGGCGATATCGTTGTCGTGCCCGAGAGTTTCTTCTAGGAGAAAAGCATACATGAATATATCGGGGTTTAACAAAAATACGCAGATAGGCGATTACATAGCCGTGTTAAAACGCAGGAAGTGGCTGGTCATAAGCGTGTTATTCATAACGGTCAGCTCGGTGACCATAGCGACCTTTATGCAGACAAAGATCTACAGGGCTACCGCCACGGTCATCGTGGACGCGGAGAGTCCGGAGGTCCTGTCCGTAAAAGACGTCATAAAGCTCGGAGAGACAAACTATTTCGCTTACAGGGATTATCTGGAGACCCAGCAGGAGATAATAAGGTCCCGGCGCACCGCGTATAACGTGATAAAAAAATTAAAACTGGGGGCCCGGCCGGAATACAGGGGTGAGAAGGATCCCACGGAAAAATTGCTCAGGAAACTGAAGGTGGAGCTCGTGAGGGACACCAGGATACTGAGGGTCAGCGTGGATGACGAAGACCCTGTTTTAGCCAGCAGGATAGCCAATGAATTCGCGAAGGTCTATGCCGATTCCAACATAGCGCTGAAGATGAAGGCGCTCAGAGAGGCAGGGGAATGGCTTAGGGAAGAGGTCAGGAAACAGGAAAAGAGGGTCAAGAGTTCAGAGCTGAAGCTTCAGCTGTATAAGGAGGAAAATGACATCGTTTCGATAGAGAACCAGAAGAACATGATAAATGATTCGCTGGCCAGCCTGAACGCGAATTATCTGAACTCCAAGAAGAAAAGACTGCAGGTCGAGACGACATACAGGAATATCATCGATAAGGAAGGGGAGGTGACGTTCGCGAACCTGCCTTCGCTTATCAGCGAAAATAAGAGCCTTCAGCAGTTAAAAGACGATTATCTGAAGCAGGAGGCGCTCCTCACGGAATATGTCAGGGTGTACAAGCACAAGCATCCGAAGATGATAAAGCTTTTGGAAAACATAGGCTATCTGAAGTCCCGCATAAAAAATGAGATAGAGACGGAGTACAGGGGCTCGGTCGAGGAAGAGGGTAAATTTGAGACGGCGCTTAACGAGCAGAAGAAAAAGGCCCTGGAGCTGGACAGGAAGGTCATAGATTATAACGCCATAAAGAGGGAATTGGAGACGAACGAGCGCGTCATGCAGATCGTCCTGAACCGTTTCAAGGAGACTTCGATATCAGGGCAGATGTTCACCAATAACATCAGGCTGCAGGATCTGGCGGAAGAGCCGAAAAGCCCGATAAAACCCAGAAAGACCTTTAACATAGCGCTATCCTTTATTTTGGGCGTCATGGGCGGCGTGACCCTCGCCTTCCTCAGGGAGCACATGGACGTCACGCTCAAGGACCCGAAGGAGATAGCGGCATTGCTGGAAATGCCGATGCTGGGGACGGTCCCATCGGTCAAGATAAATAAAAAGGGCCTTGTCGGGGCGGGCTCGGAACGCATCGTGGAGAAAGAGTCGCATTCATTGATTGCCGAGGCCTATCGCTTGATAAGGACGAGCATACTGTTCTCCGTGAACCATTCGAATTCCGCGAAGAGTATCGTTGTCACGAGTTCCGTGCCTAAAGAAGGCAAGACCTTTACCGCGGCCAATCTGGCGATAATGACAGCCAACAGCGGCGAACAGGTCCTTTTGGTGGACGCGGACATGAGAAAGCCAAGGATACATAAGGTATTCGACATCGAGAACGAGACAGGCCTGTCTGATTTCCTGCTTGAGAAAGAGACCTTTGACAGTGTCATAAAGCCCTCGGGCATAGAGAACCTGCGCATCGTTACCGCGGGGAATATCCCCAATAATCCGGCGGAGCTTATCGCGTCGAAAAACATGAGGTTATTTTTGGAAAACGCCTCTTTCAAATTCTCGAAGATAATATTTGATACTCCCCCCGTCGCGTTAGTCACGGACGCCACCCTGCTGTCAAGCATCTGCACCGGGGTAGTCTTGATAGTCGAGGGGAAAAAGGTGACAAGGCACGTATTGGCCAGGTCCAAGGAATTACTCCAGAAAGTGGACGCCAAATTAATAGGCGTGGTAGTGAATAATATCTCGCTTACCGAAGACATCTCTTCTTTCCCGCAGTATTATTACGGCAAGTATTACAGCGCGGCGTAATCGCGTTAAATTTTTTCAGAAAGCGCGGAGAGGGTTTTTGGATAAAGTGATTAAAAGCGCGCAAAATCGGTCAATATCAGTCATGTTGATAAACGGATAAAAAAATGAAGAAAAAATTCAGCGAAACCGAGACATACCTGACCCCGAAAGAAGCCGCCGAGCATTTCAATCTCAGCCTTTCCACCGTAAAGAATTATATTTACGCCGGAAAGCTCAAGACGCTCAAGACCCCGGGCGGGCATCACAGGATCCGCAGGAGCGAGCTTTTAGTGACGCTGGGCGACGTTTTATTCGCGGAGAAAGAAGGCCCTGATTTTTCCCTGGAAAAGGCCTTGTGCGCCGCCATGTTGGCCTTTTTCAGGATCCTCGGACCCGTTGCCGGAAATTCCTTGCAGATGCACGCCAGGAACGTTTCCGTGCTGTCGGTCGATATCGCGAGATCAATGGGCATGGATGAGCTTGACATAGGCCTGATAGAGACGGCGGCGCTGGTCCATGATATCGGCCACATAGCCGTGGACAGGGCGGTTTTATTGAAATCAGGCGCCTTGACCGCCCAGGAATACGAGTTGATAAAGCTTCATGCCCGGGCGGGGGAGGATCTGCTGAATTCCATAAAGTGGCTGAAGGGCATCTCAGGTATCGTGGCCCAGCATCATGAGAGGATGGATGGCAAGGGGTATCCCCAAGGGCTTTCAGGGCGCGATATAGACAAACGGTCGCGCGTCATCGCGGTGGCGGAGGCGTATAACGTCATGGTCTCGCCGTATTCTTACAGAGACCCGCTTTCAAAGGAGAGGGCAATATCCGAACTTCTGGATAACAGGGGCACGCAATTTGACGGGGATGTCGTGGCGGCCCTTATTAAAAAATTATGACAGCCGTATTCATTTTAATATCAATCATGCTTTTGTCCCCGATAGCCAGGGGCGCCGTAAGCCCGTTGTTTTTCGGGTCCCTGCAGGTATTGACAATAATGGCCCTGCTTGTGTGGTTTCTCGCCATGTTCAGGGAAGGGACGCTGAGGCTCAGGCGCACGGAACTCGACGCGCCGCTGGCCGTATTCATATTATTAGCGGCGGTATCGATTTTTAAATCGCCGTATAAATACGATTCCTTTGTGGAATTCTGCAAGATGTTGAATCTCGCGGGGGTCTTTTATCTGACGGTAAATCACGTGAGAGAAAGGCGGGATATCTCGCGCATGACAGGTTTTATCGTCATGCTCGGCGCGGGGCTGTCCGTATTCGGGATCATCCAATACCTGGGAGGCGCGGCGGCGTCATGGTGGGACATCAGGGATTTTCTTTCCTCGGTATACGTGAACCATAATCATTTCGCGGGCCTTCTGGAGCTATGCGTGCCTTTATGCGTCGGGCTCGCGCTCGGAGAAAAAGACGGGGGGAAGAGACTGCTTTATGTTTACGCCTTTTTTATGATGCTATTGGCGTTCATACTTTCGATGTCCCGCGGGGCCTGGTTCTCGTTGATGTTCTCAATGCCGGTGCTGCTGGCCCTCCTGTACAAGAAAAATTTTATTAAAAAAAGGACTTTTATTTTATTTTTTATCTTTGTCGTAATCGGATTCTTATTCATAAAAAAGACGGCCCCTGACCTGTTTTTAGGAAGGATGGCCAGTTACAGGAACCTGGACCTGGAAGGCCGCCTGGACATATGGAAAGGCGCGCTTGGGATCATAAAGGATAATCCTCTCCTGGGGACAGGCATAGGGACGTTCGCGCATCATTTTCCGAGATACAGGCCCGAAGGCCTTAATCTCTTCGCGAATTACGCCCATAACGATTATCTGCAGTTGGCTTCCGAGTCGGGTATCGTCTCGCTTTTGGCGTGGCTTTACATGTTATTCGTGATCATAAGGAAAGGCATAAGGACGTACCTGCTCTCGGAAAGTAATTTTAAAAAGGTCGTTTCATTGGGAATCTCCGCGGGCATCCTGAGCATGGCGGTCCATTCCATGGTTGACTTTAATCTAAGGATACCGGCGAACGCCGTCCTGTTTACTGTCTTGTCAGGCCTGCTTTTCAGCCTGAGTTCCAGGCGGGACAATTCCGACAGGCGCCTCGAGATAGTCCTTAACAAGAAGGCCCTGTGTGTCCTCAGGCCTTTATTCATCGTCTTCATGTCCGTGTGGATTTTTGGGGCCTTTAGGCTTGTCGCGGCGGACGCGATGGTCATGAGCGCGCGCAAGGCCGGCCTGGAAGAAAAACTCAATATCCTGAACAGGGCCGTTTATCTTTCGCCGGGAAACAACGATTATTACAAGAGGATAGCGCGGGCATACACCAGCAGGGCTTACGCGGGGCCTGACAGGGAGAAGGATCTTTTCATGGCCCTTGAATATTACAGGCGCGCCTCCGAGCTGAACCCTATAGACGCCTGGGCCTGGTCGGGCGTCGCGGATTCTTTTTCGCGTCTTCGTGACATTGACTCGGCGGGGTATTTCTATAAAAAATCTTTATACCTGGACCCGAATAATTCTTACTACCTGAAAAAAATGGGAGACCTGCTTGTGATGCTGGGCCGGATAGACGAGGCGGCGGAGGTCTTTAAGCGGGCGTCTTTCCTTGAGGAGAAAAGCGCCCTCTGGCTGGACAAGGGTCACGGTAAATATGAACCGGAGACATACACGGCTAAAGGAGACGCGTATCTCAGGGAGGGCGCGCTGGGACGGGCGCTCGGGATGTATAAACTGGCGGAAGGCCTCGGTTCGGAGGAGGTCTCCGTGAAGATAAACAACATATTAGGGATGACGGGCAAGCTGACCGAGGCCGAGAAAGGCCTCCCTTTGCTGAAAGGCCCGGAAGAGATCTCGTTTTTTAACGCGCGGGCCAGATATCTAATATCGACAGGCGCGTATGAAGACGCGGACGCGCTGATAGAAAAGGCGCTTTTGATAGATCAGAAAGACCCGGTGTCCATTCAGAATAAAATAGACGTCCTGCAGAAAAAGAAGGCGGCCTTTGAGAAGGTGTCTCCTTATATCGAGAGATTGCTGGCCTTGAATGATGGGGCCGCGGAAAGATTCATGTCCGGGAAAAACGCGGTCATAGCGCTGGATCTGAGCGGGGAGGGGTCAAGGTCAGGCTATGGCGCGAAAAGGTTTGATTTTACGCTGCCTCTCGGCCTCGTTGAGCTGAAGATCGTGATGTCCGGGACTTTCGCGAACGGAGAATGGCCTCACATGCTGGCGAGCGTTAATTCCGCGCCTGTCTTATCGGCGTATATCGCCTCCGCCTCGCCCGCTGAATTCAACGGTTACGGATTTTCCCGGGAGGGGATCAGCAGTGTCAGCCTGGAATTTACCAATAATTATTGGGATGCCGCCTCAGGCAGGGGCAGGGATATCCTGATAGAAAAGATCACACTGGAGTACAAGTATCCTGATTATGAGAATTGACACGATCCCTTTATTTTTTAGATTAGTTATCTTGACGGCGGGGGCCTTAACCCTGGCGATCATGATCTCGCCCTTTAATTTTCTCATGCTCGAGGCGTTTCTGTTGGGCGGTTTCATCGCGGCGTATCTTCTTTTCAAGGACATAACAAAGGTCATATTCGCCTGGCTTTTATGCCTGATGTTCGTCGGTTTCATGAAAATGGCCCTGGGCATGGACGTCCCCAACCTGTCGCCAGACAGGGTAATATGGCTTTTCTTATTCGGTTATTATCTTTTTAACCTGGTAAAAGGCGAATTGTCCCTTTCCGGGAGGGCGGCGGAGATATTGATGCTTATATTGTGCTGTCTCGTGTTTTTTTCTTACGCCAGGAATCCGGCCGCGGCCGGCGCGAGGGATTTCCTGGATAAACACTCATTTTTGTTCAACGGATATATCGCCCCGTTTTCCATATTTTTGATAGCGAAAGACCTGGTCAGGGAGGAAAGGCAGATGCGCGGGTTATTCTCATTTTTATCCGTGATCCTTTTGTATCTGAGCGTTACCGCCATATTCGAGCATTTCAACCTCGCGGGTCTCGTGTTCCCGAGGGAGATAATGGATCCGTCCGCGGGCATTAATTTCGGGAGGTCCAGGGGGCCGTTCCTCAATCCCGCGGTCAACGGCACGGTGCTCGGCATGCTCGGGGTCACGAATTTTTACATGGCGATGAACACGCGATTCCCCCAAAAGGCGTTTTTTATCCTTAACATTTTTCTTTCTCTCGCGGCCGTGTTTTTCACTTATACCAGGGCATCCTGGTTCGGGGTCATGCTGGCTTTCATATTCACGCTGTCCATAAACAGGAGATTCAGGAAATACGCCCTGCTGTCCGCCCTGCTGGGGTTCATGATCATGATACCCCTGCATTCAAAGATATGGGACGCGTCGAGATTCGAGAAGCGCCTGAATTCCAAGGGCCCCATAGACGACAGGATAAACCTGTATCACACTTATATCCGCATGATAAAAGAAAGGCCTGTCATGGGGTTTGGTTTCGCGGATTTCGACAATTACAGCCGCGAATACTTCAGCAGGATGAAAGGGGATGACCTTTACAGGGACCTGCCTACCATACATAACGCGTTTTTCGGCATACTCGTGGAATTGGGCGCGCTCGGTTTTATAGTGTACCTGTCCATGCTGGCGCTGATATTCCGCGGAAGCCTCGCCCTGCACAGGGCCAGCGATGAGGCCGGTTTTACAGGCAGGGGCATGGTGACGCTGTTCTGGGGCGTCGGGATAGTTTATTTTTTCAATCTGTTTTTCATAGACATGAAGTTTCATCAGTTTCAGAATGTCATATTTTACATGATAGCGGGGCTCCTAATGGGCATCTACCACAGGAAGGCGGGCAATGAAAATATCTGTCAATGACAACGGGAAAAAGGCGATGATCCAGGATATGTATGTCTTTTCCTCGAGTTACCATTTTGCCCAGATAGTTTATTTTATCCGGGGATTTTTAAACGCCCACATTGTCGGGCCCAGCGCGTACGGCTTGTGGGCCGCCCTTGGCATCATGTATGATTTCGCCTTTTTGCCCCTCATGGGCATATTGAACGGCATGGCGCGCGAGATACCGTACGCCGCGGGGAAGGGGGATGAAGAGGCCGTGGGCAAGATCCGCTCGAACGCGTTCGGGTTCACACTGGCCTCCTCGGCGGCATTCTCGATACTCATAGCGTGCGCGGCTTTCTTTTTCAGGAAATCGCTTGGCGCGGCGGGGGTCATCGGGATGGTCACGATAGCGATGATGGTAGTGGTCCAGAACGCGGCGACTTTTTATGAGATGGCCCTCGCCGCCGTAAAGAAATTTTCGATAGTGGCGGCCGTGAGCGTCATATTCCCGATTTTCAGCGTGGCGCTGACGTTTATGGCGGTGCCGCGGTGGAATATTTACGGGATATACGCGGTCGCGTTCCTGACCCCGCTGGCGATCCTGCTGTTCTATTATTTCAGGGCGCGCTACAGGCCGGTTTTCAGGCTGGATTTAAAAGAGACCTTCAGGCTGATAAGGACGGGGTTTCCGCTGATGGCATTGGCGCTCCTGCCGATATTGCTCTTTACCGTGGACAGGATGTTCATACTGAGATTTTTAGGGATGACGGCCCTGGGTTATTACGCGTTCGCCCTTTTGATAAGCAGGGCCCTGATTTACCTGCCGGGGACATTGAGCATGGTCTTGGAACCGAGGCTGTTCCATAGATACGGAGAGACCGGAAACGTGAAAGACCTGGAGAGATACGTATTTGTCCCGACGGAGATCATGAGCGTCTTTCTGCCGCTGTTGATAGCGGTCGTCTACCTGGTGTCGTCTTTTGTCATCAGGCATTTATTGGTTCAATATTCGGATTCGCTCAGGCTGCTTTTTATCGTTCTCTTCGGCAAGTTCTTCATGCTCTTTTCCCCGATGATAAAGGGATTTTTTACCGCGATAAATCAGCAGAGAAGGATGCTGTTTTTCTACGCGGCGGCCATGTTTTTAAGCGCGGCGCTGGATTTCCTGGTCTTAAAATCGGGCCATGGCCTGATCGGCGTCGCCCTGGTTACCGCACTGGTGAGCTTTTTGCTCGGCACGTCGCTTTTTGTGTATGCGATGAGTTTTTATCTGCCAAGATGGTCAAGCCGCGTGCTTACCTGCGTCAAGGCGTATTTCCCGTGCGCCTATATCATGGCGGTCACGCTGGCGCTCGACATTTTTATAAAGGATAATCATGGGCTGTTCCATGATTTGGCGTTTTTATTGTTAAAGATCTCGGCGCTCATATCGCTGTCCATAGTTTTTGTGCTGTATCTGGAGAAAGAGCTGGGTTTTACGCGCGAGATAGCGCGGTTGTTAAAATCCAGCTGGAGCGGATTTTTTCCGGGGCGCCCGGTAACCGACGTTCAGGATTGACGGACATATGATCAGGATAGAAGAAATCTCAACCTTGGCAGGCTTTAAAGACATGGAGGCGGAATGGGGCTCTTTGCTGGGGGAGAGCGGTTCGACCGACCTGTTTTTGACGTTTGACTGGCTATTTACCTGGTGGAAACATTTTTCAGCCAAAAACACGCTGTTTATATTAAGGATAACGGAGGGGGGCGTCCTGGTCGGCATAGCCCCTCTGATGATAAGGAGATATAAGTTGTCCGGTTTTCCGGTGAGAGGGGTATTTTTTATGGGGTTCCCGGTATCGGACCGCATGGATTTTATACTGAAGGGGCCGGATAAAGCGGGATACATCTCCGCGATCCTGAAATATTTAAAGGCCAATGCCCGCCGCTGGGACTTGGCGGATTTTCAGGAGATGCCAGGACCGTCGGGTAATTTCCGCGTATTGAGGGAACGCGCGGGCGTCCTTGGGTTTCCGGCGATACATGGGGATGATAAAAAGTCCTTTTACCTGTCTTTTCGCGGGACCAGGGACGACTTTTTAAAATCCCTTTCCGGCAATACGCTTCAGCATCTGAGAAAGGCGTCCAGGAGATTGAGAAAAAAAGACCCCGGATTCCAATGCAGGCGGTTTATCGGCGCCCTGGACGGGAAAATGAACCCGGGGGAACTGGTCTCAGAGATGGAAAGGATAGAGGGCCTTAGCTGGAAGGGCGGCCGCGGGACCGGTATCTTTTCGCGCGCTGACACGAGGGGTTTTCACGCGGATATCATAAATAATTATTTCGGAAAGGGGCTCCTTGACATATCTTTTCTGAGGGTCAACGGCGCAAATATCGCTTATCAATACAATTATCTGTCCGGCTCGAGGATATATAACTACAGCATCGCGTATGACAGGAGATACGGAGACCTTTCACCCGGTTTCGCGCTCTACATCAATATCCTGGAGGACAGCTTTGGGCGCGGGATAGATGAGTTTGATTTCCTCAGGGGCGATGAAGGGTTCAAGAAAAGTCTGGCATCAGATTACAGGATCCACGCGAGGACAAGGATGTTCAATCATTCTCCTTATTCTAAATTTTTGTTCGCCGCTCACGGCATGCGGATAACTTTTAAAGAGGCCAAAGGTGTGTTATTTAAAAAAGATTAAAGGCATAACAAAGGGCGTTTTCTATTATTCCGGCCTCGCGAACCTGATGTTTAAATACAGGGGGCGCAGGTTGTTTGTCCTTTGTTATCATCGGGTAACGGGCCCCGGCAGGAAATTCCAGTATCTGGGGGTACCCAGGGATGTCTTTGAAAAGCAGGTGCTGTTCTTAAAAAGACATTTCAGGATAATCCCCCTGAAGGAGGCGGCGGGATGCCTGAAGGGGAAGGGTCTGGATGAGCCCATGCTGGCGCTGACCTTTGACGATGGGTACAGGGACAACTATCTGCACGCCTTTCCCATACTCAAGAGGCACGGCGTGACAGCCACATTCTTCGTGCCGGCCGGATATATCGGCACCAATGAGAGATTCTGGTGGGACGTCGTGGCTGACATAATAGTGAATTCCGAGGTCTTAAAAACGGATTTGGACAGCAGGGCCCGGATGATAGACGGCGTGAATACCCTGCTGCAGCTGACGCAGCCGGCGGAGAGGACCCTCGAGATAGAAAAATTAAAGATAAAATTCGGATACAAGGAGACCGGCGCGGCGGAAAGGGAGATCATGTCGCGGGAAGAGATAAAGGAGATCAGCGCTTACGGATTTGATTTCGGATCGCATACCATGACTCACGCGAACGTGACATTATTGGGGGAAGAAGCGCTGAAGAAAGAGATCCTTGGGTCCAAGCAGGTCCTGCAGGAGATCCTTGGGAAGGAGATATGCGGATTCGCCTACCCGCATGGTTTTTATAACGAGGAGGCGAAAAGGGCGGTAAGGGAATGCGGTTATTCATACGCGAGGACAATGGTGAGCGGAAGCAATCATGGGGATGAGGATGTGTTCGCCCTCAAGTGCCTTGACGGGGGTCTTTATAATCTAAAGGAGCTCGTGGTGAGGCTTTCTTACAGGGGTCTGATATAGGACATGAAAAACATATTTTTTCTTAATACAAGTTTGGGGATAGGCGGCGCGGAAAAGATGCAGTTGGAGATAATAAGGAATCTTGACAAGGGGGCGTTTACGATCAGGGTATGCTGTCTTTATAAGCTCGGGGCCATAGGCAGGGCGATCGCGGGCAGAGACCCGGGGGTGTGTCACGGGCTCATGGCCAACAGGTATGATTTGTTCGGGGCATGGAGATTATTCCGGACGCTTAAAAAAGAGCGGATAGATTTATTGTGCCTGCAGGATTCTCCCCTGACCCTGTTTTGGGGGTATGTATGCGGCAGGCTGCTCAAGATCCCATCCGTGATAACCATTGTCCACGGCATGTCGGAATCAGGCAGGATGGCGAGGGTCAAGGCCGCCCTGGTAAATTCCATTATAATGCGCAGGCTGGACAGGGTAATAGTCGTATCCAAGGCCAAGAAGGATTTATTGGCGAAGAGGTACAATCTCAAAGAAGACAGGCTCCTATTGATCAATAACGGCGTGGACACGGATAGGTTCCTGAATCCGGATAATGGCGGGCTCAGGGAGAAGCTCGGCCTTCGCGGCCGGGAGAAGGTCGTAGGCATGGTCGGGAGGCTTGTGACAGAAAAGGCGTATGACATATTTTTAAGATCCGCGCGCAGGGTGGTTTCCGATTTTCCGGACGCGAGATTTCTTATAGTGGGAGACGGCGATGAAAGGCCGGCGCTCGAAGGCCTGGCAGGGGCCCTGGGCATCAGGGACAAGGTTTTTTTTCTGGGAGAGCGGGAGGACGTGCCTGGCCTGGTCTCAATATTTGACATTGCCGTTCTTTCTTCAAGGATGGAGTCTTTTCCCGTCGTCCTGCTGGAATATATGGCGGCGGGGAAACCGATCGTAACGACCGGCGTTGGAGGGAACGCGGAAATCGTGTCTGATGGAAAGACCGGCCTCATGGTCCCTCCTGAGGACCCGGAGGCCCTCGCGGGCGCTATCATGGAGCTGTTGAGGGACCCGAAAAAGGCGGAGGGGATGGGGAAGGCGGCCAGGGAGACGGTGAAGGATGATTTTTCCCTGAAGGACATGATAAGACGCGTAGAAAGTTCTTTCCTGGGCTGTATCAAGGATAAGGAGGGCGGCGCGCGATGCTGAATATAGAAGTCATAAATAATATAAAGAGGCTTGAGTCTTTGAGGGAGCCCTGGAACGAGGCCCTTTCCAGGAGCGAGGTTGACGACGTGCACCTGACCTGGGAATGGTGTTATACCTGGTATAAAAATTTCGCGAAAGACAGCCTGTTCATATTGGCGGCGTGGGACAAGGACAGGATCCTCGCCATAGCGCCGCTCATGACAAGGAGATATCTGATGGGAAGCAGGCTGATGCTTGAAAATATAGGAAGCCATTTTTTTGACATCATATTGACAGAGAGGGAAGATGAATGCGTGAGCGCGATCTTCGAGAGCGCCTTAAAGGAAAAATGGGATTTTCTTAATTTTACAGACCTGCCGGCGGAATCAAGGTCAGCCGCGCTCATCGAATCCCTGGCGGACAGGGGGGTGTTTCAAATATCCAAGGGTAAGCAGGAGGGGATATCTCCCTATGTCCCAAGCGTCGGGAGCGCCGATGCCTATTTCAGGGGACTTTCAAGCAGGTTTATGAAAAATATCAGGTACGTCGAAAAAAAATTGAAAGACAAGGGAAAGATAAGCGTGTTGGAAGTCAGGGATCCCGAGTCGGTCAAGGTTTATCTGGAAAAATTTTTCAGGATAGAGGCGGATGGATGGAAAGGACGCTTAAGGACATCTATATTGGATTCCAAGGAGAAAAAAAATTTTTACACGGAGCTGGCATACCTTGCCAGCCAGAGGGGGTGGCTAAGCCTTTATTTTTTAAAATTAGATGACAGGGAAATAGCGGCTGATTACTGTCTGAACTATAGAAATGTCATGAACCTGCAGAAGACAGGATATGATTCAGAGTACGCGAGGTATTCCCCCGGCTGCGTATTGAGGAAGAGGGTCCTGGAAGAGGCGTTTAACGGTGATTTTACGGAATCCAGGTTTATAGGTGTGTACTATGGATGGGACAGGTATCCGAACGACACCTGGAAGCTTAAATGGAAACCGCTCACCCGGCGATTCACGCAGTTCTATATCTATAAAAAAAGCGGTTTTTCCTCGTTGATGAAAGCTGTCCACGCGTTGAGGGGGTTTTTCAAAAAGTCCAGGTTTTTAGTAAAGATAAAGAGGGCCGTGTTCGATGCTGAATATAGAAGTCATAAATAACATAAAGAGGCTTGAATCTTTGAGAATGGCCTGGAACGAGGCCCTCTCCAGGAGCGAATTTGACGATGTCCAGCTGACCTGGGAATGGCTTTACGCCTGGAGCAGTAATTTCGCGAAAGACAGCCTGTTCATACTGGCGGTGTGGGACAAGGACAGGATTCTCGCCATAGCGCCGCTCATGAAGAAGACGTACAGGTATCTCGGGCTTCCGGTCAGGAGCATAAAAGGATTAAGGAATGAGTATACCATGCATTTTGATTTCATATTGACGGAAAGGGCGGAAGAGTGTCTTGAGCTTATTTTTAGGCGGCTGGGGGAAGAGACGTGGGATTTTAT
>JBAZOA010000023.1:0-18783 GCA_041648935.1 Candidatus Omnitrophota bacterium
TCTTCAATAACTGCAGCATCTCATTCCCGTCCTGGGCGCTAAGGAATTCATATCCCTCCGCCTCCATCCTGAGCTTCAGCATCTTTATCAAATCCAGATCGTCGTCCACAAGCAAGATCTTTTTCTTATCCATCAGCCACCCCCTATCACCTTATTTATCTTTTTAAGCAGGTCATCCGGCTCAAAAGGTTTTTCTATGAAATCCGCCGCCCCGCTTTTCCTAAGGGACTCTTCCAGATTTTTCTTGCGCAGCGCCGTGAATACCAATATCGGGATATCCCTGGTGTCTTCTTTTTCCTTTAACCGCCGGCATACCTCAAAACCGTCGACATTGGGCATCATCAGGTCCAGGAGTATTATGTCCGGTTTCGCCTGCCCGGCGCTCTCCAGGCCCTTTTCCCCGTCACCGGCCGTAAGCGTATTGAACCCCATGCCCTTCAGGCGGAAGGAAAGCATGGACGCCAGGTCCTCTTCGTCGTCTATGATCAAAAGTATCTTCCTCGGTACGATGGAATTTGACCCGGTGCCCAGGTCACTGACCGCCTTTTTCATCAGGGCGCCGCCGTCCAGGCCGTCATCAGGATAAACCGCGACGCCAAAATTAAGCGCGGTCACCTTCATGCCGCTTTTAAGACGTTTTATTATGGCCATCGCGCCCGGCCTGTCGGTGCCCGCCATCAAGACCAAAAGATGCCCCTCTCCGTACCTGATGACCTTGTCCTCAGGCCCCCTCACTGTCATCCTTATGACATTCTCCACTTTAAGAAAAATGTCCTCACTCCTCTCCCTCTCATTCTTTATCTCAAAGACTATAAGAGACAGGCTGGCCTGATTATATCTTGCCCTGTCTATGGATTCCTCCACCAGAAAATCAAACTCCTGGTCTTCCCTGTATATCGGCAGGGTGAACATGAACTTACTGCCCACGTCTTTTTCAGACTCGACCCACATCTCCCCGCCGTGCAGTTCTATCATGCCCTTTGATATGGCCAGACCAAGCCCCGCCCCGCCATGTTTCCTTGTCATGCTCGTATCCAGGGGACTGAACTTCTTGAATAATCTCCCCGCCTCTTCCTTCGCGATCCCTATCCCGGTATCCTCTACCGTGATCTTTATCTGCTCCTTGTCGGACATATCGCTCTTTGAGGTGGATATCTTTATCCTGCCTCCGGGCTTATTGAATTTCACGGCATTGGATATCAGGCTCTTAATGACCTGCCCTATCCTGTCAGGATCCAGCCATGTCGGTTCCGCGTCTTTTAAAAGGTCCATCTCGAGCGTCAGGCCCTTCTCCTGGACGCCTGCCTTGACGGCGTCGCATACCATTCTCACCACTTCATTGACGTCAACCTTTTTCTTGTGCGTCGCGAGGCCGCCGGACTCCAGCTTTGAAAAATCAAGTATGTCGCTTATCAATCTGGCGAGGCGATCCACGTTATTCCTGGATATGTTTAAAAATTTTCTCTGCTCTTCGTTCAGGGGGCCCGTGACGCCGTCAATGACCAGGGCGATGCTTTCCTTGATGGATGTCAGCGGCGTGCGCAGTTCATGGGATATTATGGAAATGAATTCGGTCTTTACCCTTGATAATTTGTCGATATCCTGGCGGGCCTTCAGGAGGGCCTGTTTCAAATCATCTATCTCTTTTTTCTGATCGTCCATGTCTAATATTTGGCGAGTATGCCTTCCCACTTCCCCTGCGCCTTTAAAATTATCTCTATGACTTCCCTGACAGCGCCCTTTCCTCCTTCTTTCCTGGTGACGTAATGCGCGAAACGCTTTACGTCCTCCGACGCGTCAGGCGGCGCCGCGGCGAATCCGACCCTTTTAATGACAGGCAGGTCTATGAGATCGTCTCCGATAAAACAGACCTCCTCGTCCTTTACGCGGAATTTCCTCAGGACCTTCTCGTACACATCCAGTTTCCTGTGGTCCGAATATACCCTCATGACGCGCATGTCCCTGGCCCTTTTTTTCACGACGGCGGTCCTCCTGGCCGTGATGATCACTGATTTTATGCCTGAGCGGAAAAGAAGCGTCATTCCGAAACCATCCTGCACATTAAAACACTTCGCCTCATCCCCAAAATTACTGTATATTATCCCGCCGTCCGTGAGGACCCCGTCCACGTCTAAGATCAATAATTTGATCTTCCTTGCCCTCTCCTCAACCATGACCATAAGCTTTCAGACCTTTACGCTTTTATGCTAAACGAGCCCCGCCCTCAACAGATCCTGCACGTCCAGCAACCCTATCGCCCTGCCTTTTTCATCCACTATGGGGATCTCGTCTATCCTGTATTCCTGCAGGATCCTGAGCGCCTCTACCGCGAGACACCCCTTCCTGATCGCCTTGGGGGCGCGCGTCATCACGTCCCTTACCTCCCGCTCAAGAAGAGACTTGTCTTTTTCGATATGCCTTCTCAGATCCCCGTCCGTGAAAATACCTTTCATGACGCCTTTTTTATCCACTACGGTGGCGCTCCCCGCCCTCTTTTCGGTGATCTCCAACAGCACGTCCTTTACCTTCCTCGATTCGCGCACTATGGGATTCAAATCCCCTTTTCTCATGATATCTTCCACCTTGAGCAGCAACTGCTTTCCCAGGCTTCCGCCGGGATGCAGAAAGGCAAAATCACTTTTCTTGAACCGCCTCTTATCCATGAGCGCGGCGCAGAGCGCGTCACCCATCGCGAGCATCGTGGTAGTGCTTGCCATCGGGGCCAGCCCCAGAGGACACGCCTCTTCCTTTATCGACACGTCCAACAGGGCGTCACAGTTCCCAGCGAGCTCTGATTTTTTATTGCCCGTAATGGCTATTAATTTAGTCCCGATCTTTTTCACGAGCGGCACCAGATCCAGTATCTCCTCTGTCTGGCCGCTGTTTGAGATGACAATGACAACGTCTTCTCTGCGCACCCTTCCCAGGTCGCCGTGTATGGCCTCGGCTGAATGAAGCCAAAGGCTCGGCGTACCCGTGGACGCCAGGGTCGCGGAAATCTTCTGGCCTATTATGCCCGCCTTGCCCATGCCTGTCACGACAACCCTTCCCTTGCAGGAATAAATCATCTCGACCGCTTTCTCAAAATGCGCGCCTATGCGGCCGGCCAGCCTCCTTATTGACTCCGCCTCTATCCTCAGGACTTCCTTGGCCCGTTTCTTAAGCATCCCAACCTCTCCCAAGTTGACACACGAGTAATACTCCTTTTGTCAACTTAGCTTTACGATCCTGTCTATTTTTTTGACCTCTGACAATAATTCCCCTAATTTTCCCAGTTTTATCATATTCGGCCCGTCGCAAGGCGCCTTGTCGGGATCCTTGTGCACCTCCAGGAACAGGCCGTCGCATCCCATCGCCGCGGCCGCCCGGGAAAGACCCCTGACAAATTCTCTTTCTCCTCCCGAGGCGCATCCCCGCCCTCCCGGCAGCTGCACGCTGTGAGTCGCGTCATAGACAACAGGATACCCAAAACCGCGCATTATCTGCAATGACCTGAAATCGGTAACGAGATTATTATAACCGAACATCACGCCGCGTTCTGTTATGATGATGTTTTTATTCCCTGACCGGGATATCTTCTCTATCACGTTTTCCACGTCCCAGGGAGACAGAAACTGGCCCTTCTTTATATTCACGATCTTTTTGGTCTTCGCCGCCGCTATTATAAAATCCGTCTGCCTGCATAAAAAGGCCGGTATCTGAATGATGTCAGCCACTTCTTTCGCCCTGGCCAGCTCAGACCTGCAATGCACGTCGGTCAATACGGCCACCCCAAGCCTCTTTTTAATCTTTGACAGGATCCTGAGGCCCTTGTCGATACCGGGCCCCCTGTACGACTTCATGCTGGAGCGGTTTGCCTTGTCATAACTGGACTTGAAAATAAAATTTACCCCTGATTTTTCGCAGATGTCTCTTATGGCCTCCGCGTGATACAGGGCGTGGGCCTCGCTTTCTATGACGCACGGCCCGGCGATCAGGACGATCGGGTTATCCCCGCCTATTTTAAAATTCTTAATCCTTACTTCCCTGAACATAAATATCCTAACTTAATTTATTGCCTTTTATCAGGCATTTCGCCTTTTCCAAGTCAGCGGCCGTATCTATGCCTATGGTGTCAAATCTCGTTTCCATGACCTTTAGGCGATAACCGTTTTCAATGACCCTTAACTGCTCCAGCCGCTCCAATTGCTCAAGGCGCGATTGAGGCAGAGACTTGAACGCGAAAAGAAAATCCTTGGTATAGCCGTAGATACCTATGTGCTTATAATAATTTTGAGGCTCTATCTCGGAATCCATCGTGTAAGGTATCGGCGAGCGGGAAAAATACAGCGCGATGCCGTTCCTGTCAAAAACCACCTTCACAACATTAGGGTCCGATACCTCCTCCCGATCCTTTATCTTATGGCACAGGGTTGTCATGTTTATCGATTCATCTTTTAACAGGGGCCCGACAACGTCGTCAATCATGGTCGGGTGCAAAAGCGGCTCATCCGCCTGGATATTCACTATGACCTTCGCGTCTATCGAGTTGACCGCCTCCGTAAGGCGGTCGGAACCGCTCTTGTGCCCCGTTGACGTATAAATCACGTTAGCGCCAAAACCTTTCGCGATGTTATAGATGCGCTTGTCATCAGCCGCTATGATCAGGTCATCTATGGCATTGGAACGCCTCGCGTTTTCCCATGTGTGCTGTATCACCGGTTTGCCGCACAGATCCGCCAGGAGCTTCCCCTCGAATCTTGTTGAACCGTACCTTGCCGGGATTATGCCTACAGCGTCCATTATATTATCCTCGAAAGTATCTCTTCCTGCGTGACAACGGCTATGCCCACCTTGCCGACCACCAGGCCCGCCGCGATGTTGGAAATATACGCCGCGTCAACCATGCCCGCGCCGGTTGCGAGCGCCGAAGTAAAACTGGCGATTACCGTATCGCCCGCCCCTGAGACATCAAATACCTCCTGGGCGACAGTGGGGATATGCGTCACCTTTCCTGATTTCTCAAATAACTGCATGCCGTTTTCCCCGAGAGTGACGAGCGCCCCGTCGCATCCCAGTTTATCCAGCAATATCCTGCCTATGGCCAGGATACTGTCCTTATCCTTTATCTTGACGCCCGCGGCCTGAGCGGCCTCATGATGATTCGGCGTAATGGCTGTCACCCCCTTGTAATAAGAAAAATGCTCTTCTTTGGGATCTACCGTGACGATCTTCCTGTAACGCCTTGCCATGCCCAGGACCTCGCGCAGGAGTTTCGGCGAAATAACGCCCTTGCCGTAATCCTCTATGATTATGCCGTCTATGTCTTTTATTATCTCTTTTACGTACTCAATGATCCGCTCGGACAACCTGCCGCTCACGGATTCCACGTTTTCCTTGTCGATCCTCACCACCTGCTGATGATGCGCGATCACCCTTGTCTTGAGGGTAGTGGGCCTGGTCTCGTCTATCATGATGCCTTTTGTCCCAACGCCTTTCTGCTCCAGCTCTCCCTTTAATATACTGCCTCTTTCGTCCCTGCCCACCACGCCCGCCATGTATACCCTGCCGCCCAGGGACCTGACGTTATTCGCCACGTTCGCCGCGCCTCCCGGCATGAATGATTCCGACTTGACCCACACGACAGGCACGGGCGCCTCCGGAGAGATCCTGGAGACCTGCCCCCATAAAAACTCATCCAGTATCAAATCGCCAAGGACCAATATCCTTGTGTCGGAAAATTTTCTTATGATCTTTCTCAGTTTCTGCGTGTCTTTCATGTCCGCTTCCCCTGTCCCATGATACCCGTTACTCCCCGCCTTTATATCTTCTCCATGATCGCCTGCGCCAGGAGCGGTATCATTATCTCGTGATGTCCGACTATGTTGAAACCTTTCCCGCCTGAACGTATCGGCCTGGAGACAACGTTCTCGCGCGGCCTGTATTGGTGTATCATGTCAAAGTTACACGCCGTAAAATCATTTACCTTGTAACCAAGATTACGCGCCACGTTCAATGCCTTCAGGAATACCTCGGGGAGCACCACCGCGGAGCCTATATTCATCACCACGCCGCCGTCCCCTAACCCAGCCACGACCTCTATGAATTTACGAAAATCCCTTAAAGAGGCCTCCCCCAGCTTCGCCCCGTCACAGCTCGGATGCTGATGCACTATATCGGCGCCTACCGTAATGTGCACCGTGGACGGCACCCCCGCCTTGACGCAATTATATAAAATGCTTTGATCCTTGAAAGGCAGTTTTTGATCGGCTATCACCTGGCCTATCGCCTGGCCCGCGCCTATGTCGTTTTCAACAGCCTCTGCCAGGGCGCCGTTTATGTATAACGCCGTCTCCCTTGCCATGCCGAAACTCCCGTCCTCAAGCGAGGTGCCCACGTCTTCGGATGTCCTGCCTATAAGCGCCACCTCAAGATCATGTATGGCGCCGGCCCCGTTCAGCGCGATGGCGGTAATCACGTCCTTTTTAATCAACTCTATTATTACGGGATTCAGCCCGCATTTTATCACGTGGGCGCCCATCATGAATATGACCGGTTTTTTCTTCCTGCGGGCGGAGACAACCGCGTCGACCGCCGCCTTTAAATCAGAGCCCGCCAGTATGCCGGGCAGGGAATTATAAAAATCAGAAAAACTCGCGGCCTTCAGAGGGGGCTTCGCGAAATCTTCCTTCCTGACCTTGCACCTCCTCTTTGACAAAGGGTACGTCTTGAGTTTATTCAAATCTATGGAAATTTTATTTTCCGCCATCTAACGCCTTTCCCTTCAATTAGTTGTGTATTTTAACATCATTTGCGGCAAGTGTCAAGGCATTGCGCCATTCTCTAAGTTATAATAAGGGATCTTGACGGCCCCCCATATCTTATCGATAAGCTCATTTCGATTTTCCAGGTATTCTATTTTCTGCAGCGTTATCGTTACCGTGCCCACGAACGGTATGCCGCTCGTGATGACCAACAGCGGTATCCTGTCGTCGTCCGCTGAAAACCATATGCTGACCTTCGCCTTCCTGGTCAACTTCCCCTGAAACCACGGAAGCGGCTCAGCCATGAACGCCTTCCATTCCCCGACCCCGGGTATCCTCACCACGCCCTTATCCATGATCTTCGCCTCGAGGAACCAGTTTTTATCATTCAGGTTCACGTCCGCGGAAAACGTCTCGCCCGCCTTGACATTGCTCAACCTGTAATAATAAATACAGCTCAACGGGTCCTGCACCCTTTTAGGCGTCTTGAATTCTTTCTTCTCGTTATCAAGCCTGGAAAAATAAAGGGCCTTCCCCTCCTTCTGGTAAAAATCCAGATAACCGTCGGAACGATGGCCGCCCTCCCTCTGTTTTTTATCGAACCTCAGGGGATAAAACTCCGCCGTGTCTATGTAAGTGGATATCACGTCCTCCACCTTGTAAAGCTTTGATACCAGCGAGGTGGTCTCGGCGATAGCCATCACGTGATAGGCCTGCCGGCCGTTCATTTCCGTGATCCCCTTGACCAGCAGCGTGGCCCTGCCCACTTCCATGCCCATCCACTCCGCCTTGTAAACAAACTTTTCCCCGATCCGGAGTCTCGGCTGAGGCGGCTCTATCCTGATGTCATCTCTTTTCTGCTCGGAGATCTTGTACGGCCTCATGATCCCGCACCCGGCCGCGCAAAAAGCCATTACCGCGATGCCAACCGTTAGTTGACACACGAGCAATACTCCTTTTGTCAACTTAGAGTAATTTTTTCGCATTAGCCGCCACCTCTTCGACAGTTATCGCCTTGAGACACAAGAACCCCTTCTTGCAATCGTGGGCGAGACACTCGACACAGCCGATATCCTTATGCAGCGCCACGCTTTTATCTCCCAGGGGCCGCCAGCGCGCGGGGCTCAGGCCTTTTTGGTTCCTTCCAAAAATGGAAATCACGGGCGTCCCCACCCCCGCGGCCATGTGGGCCGGCCCGGAATCGTTTGAGATGACCAGCGCCGCTTTTTTAAATAAGGCCGCCAGCTCTCCCAGGGTAGTCGGCTCGCAGAAAAGAACCGGCTTTTCTCTCATCATGCCCCTGACCTTTTCGCCCAAATGCGCCTGGGCCGGCGCTAAATTAATAATTACTTTCATGCCGGTGTCTTTTATTAAAACGTCTCCCAGCCCGGCGAAATTTTCCAGCGGCCACATCTTCGAGATACAGCTCGCCCCGGGATGAAAAATCACGAACCTCTCTTTCTCCTTTAAACCGAGCCCGGCGATAACGCCCGCCATCCTTTTCTCATCCTCTTCCCTGATGTTTATCCTGGGCATGGAAAATTCCGCGTCCACGCCCGCGCGCCGCAATATATCCAGGGTATATTCCGATTCATGCCTCTCGCCTGACCGCTTCTTGTCTTCCAGCCTGTCGGTAAGCAGAAAATCCATCTTGCCCCTGGCATACCCTATCCGCCTCGGTATGCCCGCCAAAAAGCACGCGGCGTTAATCCTCGACGTGGAATGTAATATAAAGGCCGCGTCAAACTTCCTCGCCCGCAGCTGCCTTATAAAACTCAATGTCCCGAAAAAACCTTTGTGCCGAACTATTTTATCATAAACCATGATTTCATCAAGACAGTTATTTCCCCATAAAATATCGGGGATCCTCGGCTGTACCGCCATGGCGATATAGGCCTTCGGAAAGGCCTTCCTGAGCGCGGCAATGGCCGGCATCGACAGCACCACGTCCCCTATCCTGTCAGTCCGTGTAATCAATATCCTCCTGAACCCAGAAACATCCATCATAATATTTTCCGTATCGCCTCCAATACCTCTTCGGAAGTTATGCCTCTCATGCACTCATGATGGCCGGGGGCGCAAACCGCTTTTTTACACGGAGAGCAGCCGAGTTCTTTTCTGATGACGACACTGCCGGCCGCGAGAGGCCCATACTCCTCCGAATCGGTCGGCCCGAATAACGCGACTGTCCTGATTCCCAGGTCAGAGGCGATGTGCAGATTGGCGCTGTCGCATGTCAGTAAAAGCTCCAGACGCTCTATCAAAGCGAATAACTGCCTGAGCCCTGTCTTACCTGTCAGGTCAATCACATTACCCGCGCTCACGGAATCCCTTATTTCCGCGGCCTGCCTCCCCGCGCCCTCATCCCCTATCAGAACAATCTTATAATGACCCATTTCCTCCACGCCTTTTATCACGCTCACGATCCCTTCCCGATACCATTCCTTAAGCGTGCCGCGGCTCCAGGGGCTGACGCCGATAAGCTTATCGCCGTCCCGAATACCGTTTTTTTCTAATATATTTTTTATATCTTCCTTGCTTTTATTATCTATGTAAATACCGGCCCCGTTCACGGGCTCCAGCCCGATACTGTTTAATTTCGACAAATGAATGAATCTCTTATGCCTTGATTTCCCGGTTTTGCGCTTCAATAGGGCCGTGCCTTTCCTGGCGCCGGCTAAAAAAGGGAACAGGCTCCCTCTCATGTCAATCGCGAGGTCATACCTTCTCCCGCGGAGTTTCTTTATTAGCTTTATCTTATCCCCCAGAGAAGAATGCTTATCATACACGAAAATCTCGTTTACCCTGGGATCTTTTTCAAACACCTCTTTCGGCCTCGGCCCCACTATCACGTCTATCTTCGCCGATGGAAAGACGCGCCTCAACTCCGCCAAAACCGGCAGCGTCAGAATCACATCGCCGATATTCGTGAGGGTAATAAATAGAATTTTATGTATGTTTTCTGATCTCATAATGCCTAAGTTGACAAAACCAGTATTGCTCGTGTGTCAACTAAGGATCCCGGTTAAGGCCTCAATGACATCGCTGACACTGATCGCCTTCATGCATTTATTATCCAGGCACGATAATTTATAGCAGGGTATCTCACAGCCCACGTCCTTCCACAGGACCCTTGATACCCCCGCGCCCCGCGGGCCTGTCATGAAGGCCGAGGTCGGCCCGAACAGGGCCACGACCGGCGTCTTGACAGCGGCCGCTATGTGCATCGGCCCTGAATCATTGGAGATCACGCACCTGGCTTTTTTAAAAATAGCCGCCAATGTCTTCAGGTCTGTCGCGCCGCACAGCGCGACAGGCGCGTTCCGCATGAGGCCTTTTATCCTGCCGGCCAATTCAATATCCTTTTTGGCGCCTGTCAGGACAACCCTCAGACCGAACCTGTCAACAATCTCGTCTCCCAGGCGCGCGAAATTCTCGAAAGGCCATCTTTTCAAATCCCAGTTTCCGCCCGCGTTTATTACCGCGAATCCCTCGCCCTCCCTGACGCCCGATCCCCGCAATATCTTATCCGCCTTTTCCGCGTCTTCGCCGGATACGCGTAACTCATAATTCGTATCCGCGGCGTCTATCCCCATGGATTTCGCCATGTTCAAAAAATAATCCGCCTTGTGCGGTTCTTTGGCGGGCAAAGGTATCTTTCTTGTCAAAAGAAACCCCGACTTCTTATTCTCATAACCGATCCGCTCTGGTATCCCTGAAAGGAACAGAATCAAAGACCTGCTGAACGACGGCCTCAATATGAAGACGGCGTCAAACCCCTTCTTCCTCAATTTAAAGATCAGGGAAAGCCTCGCGGACAAAGACGCGTGTTCCTTTTTTTCGTCATACGCTATTATCTCGTCCACGCAGGGATTGCCCTCCAGTATCTCCCTGCATCTGGGATGAGTCAATACGGCGACGCTCGCGGCCGGATACCCGCTCTTCAATGCCTTTATGAACGGCCCCGCGAAAAGCGTGTCCCCGAGCCAGTTGACGTTAACCACCAATATCCGCTTCATCAGTCCTTGTCCCTGTGTTCCTTGACCCAGGTGTAAAAACCCGTTGTCTCAAACCAGAATACGGTTAAGTTATCGGAAGTCTTTGATACGCGAAGCCTCTTCATCGCGAATATGTCATGCTTGGGATATTTTCTGCCGGGATTGGTGGTCACCGCTATCTTGTATCCGGATTCCATCACCTTGTTCCTCGCGTTATCGTCAAAACCGCCGACAGGATAGCTGAACGCGCTCACCGGCCTCCCAAGATGCCCTTCCAGAGAACGCCTTGAACCCGATATCTCTCTTTCCAGGACCTGCTCAGGCTGCCCGGGCAGCCAGGCGTGAGTCATGGTATGACTGCCTATTGAGACAACGCCGCTTTCGGATATTTCCATGACCTGGTCCCAATTTAAATACCCGGGGGTCCCTATCATCGCCGGGATCACGAAAATAGTGGCCTTTAACCCCAGCCCGCTCAAAACAGGAAAGGCGTGGATATAATTATCCTCATAGCCGTCGTCAAACGTGATGGCTATCGTCTTGGGCGGTATCTTATCCTTCTTCACCATCTCGGCCAGTTCCTCAAGCCCGACAACGTTATATTTATGCCTTTTCAGAAAATTCATCTGGGCGCTGAAACTCTCCGGAGAGACGACAAGCCTGGAAGATCCGCTGTCATAATCGATCTTGTGATACATGATGATAGGCACGACATACTGCGACTTCGCGTAAAAAACAAGCGCTGACGCGCACGCGGCGATGAACAAAACAATGACATGTCTCTTCTTTATGATCATATCCTACCTGTTGCCTCTATAACTTCCTTGTATACCTCTTCCACCTTATCGGCCATGCCGTTGATGGAAAATTTCCTCACCACTGTCTCCACGCCCGCCTGGGACATCTTTTTATAAAGTTCTTTGTCTTTCAGCAATCTCAGCGCCGGCTCCACCAAGAGATCCGGCCGGGACGGTTCCACGAGAAAACCGTTTACCTCGTTATTGACGATACTGGATATGCCCCCCGTGTTCGAGGCGACAACCGGCTTGCCCGAGGCCATCGCCTCCAGGAGCGCGATGCCCAGGCCTTCCCGCCTGCGGGGCGCGAACATAAAGACATCCATCACGGACAATATATTTACCGTATTCACCTGCGGCTTCACGAATATCACGCTTTCGGTCAGGTCAAGGCGTTGGGCCATGTCAACGATCTCCTGTCTTTGTCTGCCGTCTCCCACGAACACGAGCTGGACATTCGGCTTCCGCTTCAGGATCTCCGCCAGGGCGTACAAAAGCACGTCATGGCCCTTGTCAGGCGTGAACCTGGCCACGGTCCCGACAATATCGCAATCCCTCCTCAGCCCGAATTTATCCTTGAGCTTAAGCCTTTCCTCTTCCGAAAAATCCTTCAGGAATCTCTTGACGTCTATCCCGTTATATATCAGGGAAATCCTGTCTCCGCTTACCCTGAATTCTCTTATCAGCTGTTCTCTCACGGCGTCGCTTATCGCGATCACGCGGTCCCCCCACGCGGGCAAAAGGACCCTGCCGATATTCCTGTTAAAAAAACCGTGGCAGGTAGTCACCATGGGCACGCCGCATAATCTTGATATGAAAAAACCCGCGGCCTGGCTTACCCTTGTCTGGCAATGCACGACATCCACTCCCAGCCTTTTAACTATCCCGGAGACCTCAAAGATGACCCTGATTATTTTAGGATTCAGCTCTGACTTCGTCAGGATGTCCACTTTTATGTGCGATACCCCGGCCGCGGTCAGTTCCGGGACAAGCATGCCGCCGCTTGACGCGACAAATACCTCGATGCCCTTTGCCTTCAGGGCCTTCGCCAGATTCACCGTATAGGTGCTTATCCCGCCGATATTAAGATGTGACGTTAATAAAAGTACCCGCATCTATCTTCTCCATCACCAGTTTAAATACCTCCTCGGGACTGATCCCTTTCATGCAGTCAAGCCTGGCGCATGACGGCTTATAACAGGGGCCGCACTTGACGTCCTTTTTTAAGACAGTGCCCTTTCTTGTAGGCTCAAAATGCCTGCGCGGGTCGGTGGGCCCGAACAGCGCTATGAAATCAACGCCCATGCTTGAGGCGATGTGCATCGGCGCGCTGTCACCCGTGACAAATACCTTGCACCTCTTTATCAGCGCCGCCAATTGCATGACAGACGTCCTGCCCACCGCGTTCACGGGCTTGGTGCTCGTCATGCTCAGGAAATCCTCGGCTGTCTCCATGCTGTCTTTCGAGCCGGTGATGACCACCCTGATGTCCCTCGCGGCGAGCATGTCTGAAAGCCTCGCGAAATTCCTCAGAGGCCACCTCTTGCTCTCCCACCTGGGACTGGAACCTATGTTCAATCCTACTATGACCTGATTATCGCTGACCCATTCCCTCTTTAAAAAATCCTCGACGTATAAAAAATCCTCCCTGAAAGGCCAGACCTCCAGATGCGTGGACAGGCCGCTGGTATCGATCCCTAATTTCTTCAATATCCTGAACTGCTCATTAAGGGGGGTCGAGATGATCTTCAAGTACTTCAGCTTGTTATTTATAAAAAAACCTAACTTGCCGTTATTGTAACCGAACCTCTGCGGTATGGCCCCGAGCCACGCGGCCGCGTGGCTGACCTTGTTATTCTGAAAGTCTATGGACATGTCGAAATTCTTCCGGCGTATGGCCGCGGCTATTTTAAACAGGCCCTTCAAACCGCGGTCCCTGCGCTTCCTGTCGTATAATATTATGTCGTCTATGTAAGGGCAGGTCTTCAATACGTGCCTGGACTCGGGACCCGTCAAGACGGAGATGTACGCGCCCGGAAAACGGTTCCTGATCGCCCGCAGGCTCGGCACGGTGAGTATGACGTCCCCTATGGCGCCGAGCTTTATCACGAGCACGTTCTTCCTCTTGAACGCGTCCTCGTAGACCCTTATCGTTTCCTCGGTCATCCGCGCAAGGCTGTATTCCTTGTCTATTTTTTTCTTGGCCTCGACGGCGCAAGACCTGGCCAGCTCCCTGTCTTTCAATAATTTTATTATAGACTCCACCATCTCAAGTATGTCCCCCGGCTTCACCAGGATACCTGTCTGACCGTCCTCTATTATCTCGACCGCCCCGCCGATACGGGTAGCTATCACCGGGACGCCGCTCGCGCCCGCCTCGATGATTACCCTTCCGAACGCCTCCTGTCCCATGGAAGGAAGCACCAGAAGATCCAATTGCGACATTATCCGCGGGACATCCTCCCTGGTGCCCAAAAATTCCACGAAATTGGATATATTAAGCTGCCGCGCCAGGGCCTCTAATCTATGCCTGTACTCGGGCTTATCCCTGGGGGCGTCTCCCACTATGGATATTTTAACCTTTGGAAAAAGCCGTATTACCCGGGCGATGGCCTGCAGAAAAAACGCGTGGCCTTTTATCGGGGTAATCCTGCCGATCACCCCTATCCTGTATTCTGACTTAGCGGCGGCGTCAGGCGGGTTGAATCTGAACTTCTCCAGATCCACGCCTCTCGGTATGAACCTGAGCCGTTCGTGCGGCACGCCAAAATCATCTATCATGTGCCTGCCTATGACCCCGGAGGCCACTATCACGTATTTAGACCAGCTCATCACGCGGCTCAATAAATGCGTGGAATAATAACCGTGCGCCGTGGTAATAAACGCCGCGCCCGTATGCCTTGCCGCGAAAAACGCGATGATGCCCGGGACCCTGGATCTCGCGTGAACGATATCCACGCGCTCAAGCCGTATGATCTCTTCCAGGCGTTTTATGGAATCGATTATCGTAAAGGGAGACTTTTTATGCACCGGCAGTTCCACGTGCTTGACGTTCATGTCTGTCAATGCCCTGACCATCCTGCCGCCGCCGGACACGACAATCACCTTGTGGCCCCTCTTGACCAGTTCCCTTGAAAGGTCAAGCGTGCCTGTCTCCACCCCTCCCACATTAAGCCTTGGCACTATCTGTAATATATTCATATCCGAATCACCCTAAGTTGACACTCAAGCAATACTCCTTTTGTCAACTTATACGCCTATTATCCGCTGTAACCGTTCCAGGATATCATCACTGTCGCTTAATCTCTTTATATCGGGCTTATTTTCCATGATATCCTTGACCGCCTCATAAATCTTATCCGCGGCCGATGTTTTTAAATAGCCTTTCGCCTCCAGGTTCCTGACATTCTCCTCGTATTTAACGTTCCGCGCCGTCCGCCGCGCCTCAAACACTATCACATGCCTACCGGAACTGACCGCCTCCGAAATCATCGAAATCGACTCAGGCGACACTATCAGGATATCGCTATTATCAAATATCTCCTGTACCGCGCCCTTTCTGTTATTCTCGCTGGCTATGACAAGCAATCCGCACCTGTTATCAGCGCTCAATTTTTCTTTCAAAAGTCCGTCTATCGCGCTGGATGTCCTCCTTGAGGTCGAGACAAATATATCGCGGCCCGTTTCTCCTGCCGCCTTCAGCGCGCCGTTTACCGCGGCCTCAACGTCCTTTTCATCTAACTTAAAATTCTTGGCGTCCCCCCCGATAAGGACCCCTATGCCCTTCCGGCCTGTGTCCTTGTGTCCTTGCGTCCTTGTGTCCATCCTGTTCGGCGCGGCCTCGATCACCAGGACATTGCGCCTTGATTTGCTTGGCGCGTCGTGCCGCGGCAGGATAACCAGGTCAAACCTCTTTTTTCGACCAAGGCCGGGATCCATTATCACGGCGTTTTTCGCGTTATTCTCGTATTTTAAAAATATATTCGTTGCCGCGGCCGAGGCGCCGCATGAAACCACCACGTCGGCGTACTTATCCCTGATCCCCTCAAATGACTCCCTCGTAAGGCAGAACTTCAGGCACCTCAGACAGCCCTGGCATCTCCTGGAGGCGAAAAGGCTGGCCGCGTTTAAAAACGCCTTCGTAAAAATATTTTTAAACCTTATTTCCGCTGTCTGTATTTTTACTATCGGCTTTAGCTCTATGCCCCTGGCCCTGAACCTGGCGGCCATTGCGCCCTCTGTCATTTCCGCCACCGCCATAGACTGGTTAAAATGCCCCGCCTTGCCGTCGCTCAGGACCAACACACTGCGCTGCGGCGTGGTCTTCCATCTTTTATGGGCCCACAGCCATTGCTCCGGGAACATGTTTATATAACCCGCCAGCATGTCGCTTATCCTTTGAAGATTTTTCCTGAGGTCTTCCGGCTCGTTGCCGGTATCAATCAAAACCAGCTCCTCCCCCACCTGGGCCACGTGGCGCGCCTTATCCACGCGCCATATAAAAGAAGGCAGTATCCTGGCGCCGGTCCTCAGGCTGAACACCACGGGCCCCTGCGCCATTGAGGCCGGTCTCCCTAAAAAATCGACAAGGACCCCGCCAAAACCAGCGTCCTGGTCGAATAATATGCCTACCATGCCGTTATTTTTAAGCGTCTTTATGATGTCCCTGGCGGAAAAACCCTTCGCGATGACTTTACTGCCCGTAGATTCCCTGTACCTGTTCAACAGCGCGTTTAATCTCTCATATTTCTGTTCCCGCGCGAATACGGACATCTTATAACCGCGCTTGCTGGCGGCGATGGACGAAAATTCCCAGTTACCAAAGTGCCCCGTGAGAAACATCACGCCTTTTTTATTGGCGAGGGCCTCACCGATCCGCTCGGTATCCCTGAATTCCATGTATTTTTCAAAATATCCCCGCCCCAATCCCGGCAATTTCAATAATTCCACCATGCTCATGCCCAGGTGCTCAAAATGCGCCCTGTTGATACGCCTCAATTCCCCCGGGTCTTTCAAAGGGAACGCCGCCTTCAGATTGGCATAGGCGATTGACCGGCGCTTGAGATTGATAAAATACACTATATCGCCCGCCCGCCTCCCCAGCCATAAACTTAGTCTCAGCGGAAGGCATCTGAATACCGCGCTCAGGAACTTAACCGCTATAAACCCCAAAAAGTCTGTCATAGAACCCTTGTTCATTTTCGATTATCTCCAGCTTGACCTGCAGCGCCAGGATCTCGATATCTTTATCCTCTGATTTAAGCTCGGCCAGCTTGACCGCGTCTTTCTCAGTGGTGACGATCGTGTTTAAACCATTTTTGCGGCAATACTCCATGACACCCCTCAATTCATCCTGAGAATACCAATGATGGTCCCTGAACATAAAATGCTTATTCACCTTTAACCCGAGCCGCTTTATGGTCTTCTCAAAAGAATACGGGCTCCCTATGGCCGAGACCAGCGCCAGCTCCTTGCTCTTAAGCTGATCTATATTCACCTTGGTCTCCGCGGCGATCTTATGAAAATACAGCGGCCTGTGTATGGCCTTCGCTATCACCGCCTTTTTATTCAGGCGTTTAAGCCTTTTGACCAGCGCGCCCAGCTTTTCCTTGTCCTTTACCAGGTCTGACTTTGTTATTAAAAATATGTCCGCCCTCTTGAGCGAACCCAGGCCTTCCCTCAGTGACCCGGCCGGGATAAGAAAGCCGTTGCCGAAAGGGTTCACCGCGTCCACGCAGACTATGTCCAGGTCCCTTTTAAGGCGGCGGTATTGAAAACCGTCATCCAGCACGACAGCATCACCCAGATAATTCTCTATAACCTCCCTGCCTGTCTTTACCCTGTCTTTTCCGACAAGGACGTGAGTTTCCGGGGTCAGTTTTGAGAACAGTTTGGGCTCGTCCTTGCCGTATCCCCTTATAAGTATCGCCGCCTTGTGATTCTTTTCCTTCAAGGCCTCTACTATAAAAGCCGCCACAGGGGTCTTGCCCGTTCCGCCCCAGGTGATATTCCCCACGCTTATTACCTTCGCGCCGATGGAATGGCTCCTCAAGACCCCGATATTGTAAAAGAGATTCCTCGCGGAAATGACAATAAAATAGATTATGGAAAAAGGCAATAATAGATACATATATGGGCTATATTTTATATATAATAATATAATACTTTGTGATTTTTGTCAAAACCTTATCTTGCAAGTTGACAAAAGGAGTATTACTTGAGTGTCAACTAAGGGATAGGATGCCTTCGATGGTACGCTGGCTGGAACCCGTGTTTTTGCTTATCGTGTCTCTGGCGTTAATACCAAGCTTTTTTCTTTCTTTGGGATTATCGAGAAGGAACCTCACCGCGGAATAAAGCTCCTCTTTATTGTCCACCTGGATGGCCGCCTCATTTTTCAAAAACAGCCTCACCACGTCATGAAAATTAAACGTAAACTTCCCGAATATCACCGGCCTCCCCAAGATTGCCGGCTCTATCGGATTCTGGCCGCCTTTTTTTATCAGGCTCCCGCCCACGAATACTATGTCCGCGGCGGAATACATGGCCCTGAGCTCGCCTACGGTATCCAGCAAAAAAACCGCCCTGGCCGAGGGCGAAGAGACCGAAGAAACTTTCTCCGGCTCAAAGCCTTTCCCACTCAATAAACTCTCTACCTCGGCCGCGCGCTCTACGTGGCGAGGCGCGATAAAAAGCCTTAGGCCGGGATATTCTTTTTTCAAACCCGCGAAGCAATCTATGATAATCCCTTCTTCCCCCCTGTGCGTGCTTCCGGCCATGAACAGGATCTCATCGTCCTTTACATCCAATTTCGAACGTATCTCCTGCCTCTTGTTCTCAATGCCGAGCAAAGGCAGGTCAAACTTCAGATTGCCGGTCACAGACACCTTTTCCTTGGCCGCGCCAAGGCTCAGGAACCTCACCGCGTCCCGGTCTGACTGCGTCAATATCAGAGAAAATTTATCCAGCACCGGAGATATAAAAATCTTCGCGTTCTTATACCTGGAATATGACCTGTTTGAGATCCTGCCGTTCACAAGCACGATCTTCGCGCCCGACTTATGAAGAGATGATATCAGATTAGGCCACAACTCCGTCTCGAGGGATAAAAACATGTCCGGCTTCACGGCCCTCGTAACCCTGGTTGTCACGAAGCTCATGTCAAAAGGAAGATAAAACACCGCCTCATCGGCCGTCGCTATTGTCCTGGCCACCCTATTCCCGGTATGCGTCACGCTTGAGAAT
>JBAZOA010000024.1:0-18641 GCA_041648935.1 Candidatus Omnitrophota bacterium
ATCGTTGACGCTGTCGTAAGGTTGCTGCCGGGCGCCCTGGGTGACGAAGATTCCAATAAAGATGACTCTTTTTCGGAAAATCTGCTGGAATACCCTCATTATACGAGGCCGGCTGATTACAATGGCATGAAGGTCCCGGAAATACTGCTTTCAGGGGATCATGGAAAAATAAAAGACTGGAGAAAAAAAGAGGCGATAAAGATAACCAAACAGAAAAGGCCGGATTTATTAAACATGAAGGTCCCTCGCGACACAGAGTAAAATCATGGTCGCTCGGGATCAAATTTTGTTTCACAAAATTTGGGAGGAGACATGAACGAGATCAGGGATTTAGAAAAAGATTTTTTAAAAAAGGATACGGCTGATTTTAAAACAGGGGATACGGTGCGGGTGAGCGTGAAAATAAAAGAAGGGGACAAGACGCGCCTGCAGGCCTTTGAGGGCACTGTCATCTCAAGAAAAGGCTCAGGCATCAAAGAGACCTTTATCGTCCGTCACATATCGTACGGCGAAGGCGTGGAAAGGGTCTTTCAGCTCAATTCCCCGCTCATAGATTCCATAAGCGTCGTGAAAAAAGGCAAGGTTAAAAGAGCTCGCTTATACTACCTGAGGAAAAAAGTTGGAAAAGGCACGGCTATCGAAGAAGAAAGGGCGGCGGAAACAGGCCGGGATGCTCTCCTGGGAGAAAAAGGCGTTTCTTAACGGCGCGTCCCTTATCATAGGAGTAGACGAGGCCGGCCGAGGACCCCTGGCCGGACCTGTCGTGGCCGGCGCGACAGCCCTGAAGCCGCATCCGCTGGATAAATTTTCCGTCCCCGCGTATAATACCGTGATAGACGACTCTAAAAAACTGTCCCCATCCCAGAGGGAAAAGGCGTTTAAAGAACTATCCAAAAAAACCCTTTGCTTCGTGGGCGTAAAAAGCCATTCTTTCATAGACAAGAATAACATATATCAAGCCACCCTGGCCGCGATGAAGGCGGCCGTGACAGGGCTCGTGCGCGATTTCTGCGCGATTAATAAAAAACGGATCAAGGACATTAGAAAAAATACATGGGTCCTGGTAGATGGGAACGCCGCCCCTGACCTGCCCTATAAGACAGTGCCTATAATAAAGGGGGACTCGAAAAGTCTTTCCATCGCGGCAGCCTCGATTGTAGCGAAAGTCACAAGAGACAGGATGATGGATTTATATGATAAAAAATATCCGGTTTACGGCTTCTCAAGGCATAAAGGCTACGGTACCAGGTTTCATGTTGAGGCCATACAAAAATACGGGGCCTGTCCCATACACAGAAAGACATTCGCCCCGATAAGGCAGGATGGTTATTAACGCTCTGCGGACAGGAAGAAAAGGCGAAGAGATGGCGGTTTCTTATTTAAAGAGACAGGGGTATGGAATAATAGACAGGAATTACAGGACCAGGATGGGCGAGATAGATATAATAGGCGAAGACAAAGGATGCGTGTGCTTCGTGGAGGTGCGTTCCAGGAACAATCCCGATTACGGATTTCCGGAAGACACGATTACCGCGGCCAAGCGGAGAAAGATTGAAAAGGCGGCGCTGGCCTATATAAAAAGATTCAAACTCACGGACAGGCCCTGCAGATTCGACGTGATATCGATCGTAAACACAAATAACCCGGAACCTGGCATAAAACTTATCAAGAACGCGTTTGATCTGAGCGAACAATACAGGTATTAAATGAAGTCCATAACGGTTATCGCGAGACAGATCGGAATAAAAGAAAGCGAATTGGAGCTGTACGGGAAATACAAGGCCAAGATATCGCTTTCTATCCTGAGCCGGATTAAAAAAAGGCCTCTCGGCAGATATGTCGTGGTCACTACCATGACGCCGACGAAATTCGGCGAAGGCAAGACAGTGACGACTATCGGGTTGGGGTCAGGGCTTTCAAGACTGGGCAAGAAATCCGTAATCACGCTCAGGCAGCCGTCAATGGGGCCTGTCTTTGGATTAAAGGGCGGCGGGGCGGGCGGCGGGCGCTCAAAGGTCGAACCCTCGGAAGACATAAACCTGCATTTCACCGGGGACATGCACGCGGTAGGCGCGGCAAACAACCTTCTTTGCGCTTTCATAGACAATCATCTCGCCAGGGGCAACAGGCTGGATATAGACCCTGAGGCCATTATGGCGAGAAGGACGCTGGACGTAAGCGACAGGGCCCTGAGGCGCGTGAAGACGATGCTTGGCGATGACGGGACATACAGAGACACCGGTTTTGACATAACCGCCGCGAGCGAGGTGATGGCCATACTGGCCCTCGCGTCCGGCCGGCGCGATTTAAGAAAAAGGATCGGGAGGATAATAGCGGCGTTTACCCGCGACAAAAGGCCTGTATTCGCCGAAGATTTAAAATGCGCCGGGGCAATGGCTGCCATATTAAAAGACGCCGTGAAACCGAACCTTGTCCAGACGTCGGAATGCGTGCCCTGCATCATGCACGCCGGGCCTTTCGCGAATATCGCTCACGGAAATAATTCTGTCCTGGCCGACATGATTGCCCTGAGACTCGGGGATTATGTCATTACGGAAAGCGGGTTCGGCGTTGATTGCGGCGCTGAAAAATTATTCGACATAAAATGCAGAGTCAGGGGCCTGAAGCCGCCTGACGGCGCGGTGCTTGTCTGCACGACCAGGGCATTGAAGACGCATGGCGCCGGGAACATGAGGAAACACATCGAAAATATAAAGGCCTTCGGCCTGAATCTCGTGGTGGCGATAAACAGATTTCCTTCGGATTCAAAAAAAGATCTGGACGAGATAAAAAAGACGGCCATAAGGGCCGGCGCGGAAGACGCCGTTATCAGCGAGGCGCGGAAAAAAGGAAGCCGCGGAGCGGTCCAGCTGGCCAAGGCGGTCATCAGGATGTGCGAGAAAAAATCCAGCTTTAAATTCCTGTACCCCCTGGAAGCGCCGATCAAACAGAAGATAGATATTATAGCGAAAAAGATCTACGGCGCCAGAGAAGTCCGGTATTCAGGGGATGCCGAGAAAAAAATAACGCTTTACGAGGGATTGGGTTACGGCGGCCTGCCCGTAAACATGGCCAAGACACATCTTTCTCTCTCTCATGACCCGAAAATCACGGGAAGGCCTGAGGGCTTCACCCTGCCGATAAGAGATGTTAAGATCGCGGCGGGTGCGGGTTTTTTATACCCTTTATGCGGGGAGATACGCACCATGCCAGGCCTGCCCGCCGCGCCGAGGGGCGAGAAGATAGATATTGATAAAAACGGAAAAATAACCGGCCTGTCCTAAAGGAGATATCATGTATATTCAAAAAACCATCAAAGAATATCTGGGGGATTTAGCCGCCAAGCTGCCTGCCCCGGGAGGAGGCAGCGCCTCCGCGCTGAGCGGGGCCGCGGGCATCGCATTGCTGGAGATGGTCTGCAACTTCACGGTCGGCAACAAAAAATACAAAGAATCCGAGGAAGACATCGCGAGACATCTGGTTTCCCTGAGGGCCCTGCGAGAGGCGTTTTCCGCGTTAATAGACGAGGACGCGGAGGTCTACTCCCGCATAAGTGAGGCCTTCAAAACAAAAGATGAAAAAAATATTGATAAAGCGCTGAAAGACGGTTATTATATTTCAGTAAAAATTTGCGGCCTGTCAAAAAACGGATTAAGGATAGCCCTGGATTTATCCGATAAAGGGAACGCCAATCTCATAACAGACGTTGGATGCGGCGCCGCGTCCCTGAAGGCCGCCTTTGACTCGGGCGTATTTAACGCGGAGATCAACCTGAAAGGGATAAAAGACAGAGGGTTCGTAAGCGGAGAGACGAAGGAATTAAAGGCGTCGCGGGAAGAGATGGATGGTTTATACGCGAAAAGCGTCGACAGGGTAAACGAAAGGATACGGCAATGAGCGCTCAATTATTGGAAGGCAAGTCAGTCGCCTTGAAGATAAAAGAACATATCCGGCTGGACGCCGAGGCGCTGAGACAAAAACTCGGCCGCGCCCCCAAGCTGGTCAGCATACAGGTGGGTGAAAACCCCGGTTCCGAGGTATACATAAAATCGCAGGAGAAAAACGCGAAGGACCTGGGAATAGAGTTTGATCTTAAAAAATTTGACGCGGCGACGACCCAGGACGAGCTGATAAAGGGCATCGAAAGATTAAACTGCGATAAGACAGCGAGCGGGATAATACTGCAGATGCCGCTTCCCCAGCACATAGACGGGAAACTGATTTCAAGATACATATCGCCGGAGAAAGACGTGGAAGCGGTGCACCCGCAGAACATGGGCGAGATCGTCTTCGGCAAGGCGAGGATACTGCCCTGCACCGCCGCGAGCTGCATGGAATTATTGAATTCGATACAAGGCCTGGAACTGTACGGAAAAGAAGCCGTTATCGTGGGCCACAGCGAGATAGTCGGAAAGCCGCTGGCGTTATTGCTGTTAAACAAGTTCGTCACGACAACCATATGTCATATAGCCACGGGCCAAAGAGGGACGCTTCCGGAATTCGTGAAAAAGGCCGAGATCCTGATAGTGGCCGTGGGTAAGGCGGGCATCGTGAAAGGCGACTGGATAAAAGAAGGCGCCATCGTGATAGACGTGGGCATAAACCGCGTTGAAGGCAAGATCGTGGGGGATGTTGAATTTGACAAGGCCAAGGAAAAGGCTTCGCATATTACGCCCGTACCGGGCGGGGTAGGACCCTTGACAGTGGCCATATTGATGCGTAACGTGATAGAGGCGGCAAAATCCCAGCTCCTTAGTTGACACTCGAGTAATACTCCTTGTGTCAACTTGCGCCTATAGAAAGCGACATAAATGAGTCTTTGCGACAAGATTGATTCTGGAAAATTCATAGTTACCTCTGAGATAGGGCCGCCAAAAGGCATTGAGATAGAGGAGATGCTGAAAGACGCGGATCTTATAAGGGGCAGGGTGGACGCGATAAACGTAACTGATCTGCAGAGTTCGGTAATGCGCGTGGGTTCACTGGCCATATGCAAGCTCCTAAAAGAACGGGGGCTTGAACCGGTATTTCAGGTCACGTGCAGAGACAGAAACCGCCTGGCCCTTCAATCGGATTTATTGTCAGCGGCCGTATTCGGCATAGAAAACATCCTGGCCCTGACAGGCGATCACCCTATATTAGGCGACCATCCTCAGGCAAAACCTGTCTTTGACCTGGATTCCATGCAATTATTGGAGGCCATCAGGGCCCTGGCGTCAGGCAGGGACATGGCAGGCAAGGAATTAAAAGGGATCCCTAAATTTTGCGCCGGGGCGGTGGTAAATCCTGGCGCGGACCCCCTGGAACCCGAGATCATAAAAATGGAAAAAAAGATCTCAGCCGGCGCGAGGTTTTTCCAGACGCAGGCGGTTTACGACGTGGGGCTATTTAAAAGATTCCTGGACGCCGCCAAGGGGTTGAAGACCGTCGTTATCGCGGGTATAGTGCTGTTAAAATCCGCCGGTATGGCGAAATACATGAACAAAAATGTCGCGGGCGTGTTCGTGCCCGACAACCTTATCGAGGAAATGGACAAGGCGAAAGATAAAGGCGAGAAATCGATAGAGATCGCTGCGCGCCTGATAAAAGAACTGAAACCGTTATGCCAGGGTATTCACGTGATGCCCATTGGCTGGGATAAAAAAGTGCCGCTGGTACTGGATGCCGCGGGGTTATAGAAAGGAAAACTAAGATGTCGGAAATCATAGCTTCTTTGGGAAAAAAAGGCGCTGAGACCGTGCTGTCTTTGGCGGACCAGACACTAAAAGATTCCATCAAGAAATTCGGGAAGACCATGGAAATAGGATTCCCGGGCACCGCCTATTATCTGCCTACGGCGTTCGCGCTGTTAGGCAAAGAAATCAAGACGCTGGGCGACGCGGAAGACATGTTAAAAGACGCGAAGGCCCTGAGCGGCGGAAAACCCGCCGGCGCCTTGAACATAAGCGAACTGGGGGGGCTTTTGAATTTCGGCTTATCCACGCTATTGTCCGCTGAAATAATCGCGGCGATAAGATACCTGGAAGGAAAGGGCCAGGACGAAGGATGCATAGGTTTTATCCCTGACAGCATATTAAGATCCCTGGGCGTCCAACTCGTGGACGGCAGGATAGCCGGGGTTGCGGTGATAATAGGACAGGCGCCTGACTCAAAAGCCGCGGCGGCTTTAATACGCGGCGCCCAAAAGAAAAATCTGGTATCCCTGCTCATCGGCAACACTAAAGGCAAAAACATAAAGGAACAACTGCAAAAAGAAAATGTGGAAATGGGGCTCGAGACATATATAGTGCCTCTTGGCGCGGATATCGTATCCGCTGTCTTCGCGGTAAATTTCGCCATAAGGGCGGCCCTGACTTTCGGAGGCATTAAAAAAGGAGAGTGGCAAAAATGCCTTGATTACTGCAGGAAACGCGTCCCAGTCTTCTGTGTTGCCCTGGGGTACGTGGACGAAATAACCTGCGCCGCCGGATTGGGCGCGCTTTCGCTTGGAATACCGATAATCACCGATGACAAAAAAGTGCCTGAAGTAGGAAAGACGCCCGTAACGCTTTATGAGGCCCTGACAGTGGAAGAAGACACGGGAAAAATAGTGCCCAGGGGCATAGAGTTGAGGGACATAAAAATAAAGGTGTCGGATGTGGACATCCCTGTCCCTTACAGCGCGGCGTTTGAGGGAGAGAGGGTAAGGCGCGAGCAGATGTACGCGCAGTTTGGCGGGAAATACTCCGACGCGTTCGAATACGTGAAAATGGCGGATTCCGGCAAGATAGAGGACGGCAAGATAATTGTGGCTGGGCCCGAGCTGGATGAAATAAAAGAAGGCGGAGCGGTCCCTTTGGGGATTTTCGTGGAAGTGGCGGGCAGGAAGATGCAGAAGGATTTTGAGCCCATACTCGAAAGACAGATACACAGTTTTTTGAATGAGGCCATGGGCGTGTTTCACATGGGGCAAAGAGACATGTGCTGGATAAGGATATCAAAAGACGCCAAGTCCAAAGGATTCAAGCTGAGGCATTTCGGCGTGATCCTGCACGCGAGATTTCATGACGTGTTCAGCGCGATAGCCGACAAGGTCCAAGTCACCATATACACCAAACAGGAAGATGTTGAGATGCTGGTGAAGGAGGCGCGGAAGACTTACAAAGAAAGAGACGCCAGGGTAGAGAAAATGACCGACGAGAGCGTCGATCTTTTCTGGTCGTGCACGCTATGCCAGAGTTTCGCGCCTAATCACGTCTGCATAATAAAACCGGAGCGGCTCGGCCTGTGCGGGGCTTATAACTGGCTTGACGCCAAGGCGTCTAACGAATTGAACCCGTCGGGGCCGAATCAACCCATTAAAAAAGGCGAGTGCCTCGATGCCGTTAAGGGCGAATGGACGGGCGTGAACGAAATGGTTTTTCAAAAATCAAACCGCACGTTAAACAGATTCTGCGGTTATTCCATAATAGACGCGCCTGAGACAAGCTGCGGTTGTTTTGAATGCGTAGTGGCCATACTGCCAGAGGCAAACGGTTTCATGATAGTCAACAGGGAATACGCGGGCATGACACCCGCGGGAATGACGTTTTCCACGCTTGCCGGCACGATAGGCGGTGGCCAGCAGACACCCGGCTTCATGGGAATAGGCCGGCTTTACATAGTCAGCAAAAAATTCATATCGGCCGAAGGCGGGCTCAAAAGAGTGGTCTGGATGACAAAAGAATTAAAAGAGGCCCTGGCTGATAAACTGAAAAAAAGGGCCGAGGAGCTTGGCGAACCGGATCTCCTGGATAAGATAGCGGACGAAACAACAGCCACCTCAACGGAAGGATTGCTGCCTTTTTTGGAAAAAATAGGACATCCGGCGCTTGCAATGGATTCAGTGATGTAGAGACAGGACATTGTTCTGCCCCTATCGCGATTAACATAAGGAGTAAACATGGCTTTAACCGGATTGGACATCTATAAATTATTACCTAAAACAAACTGCAAGAAATGCGGATCGCCCACCTGTCTCGCGTTCGCCATGAAACTGGCCATGAAAAAGGCCTCCATAAGCGAATGTCCTGATGTGTCGGTAGACGCGAAAAGGGCACTGGAACAATCCACCAGGCCTCCTGTTTCATTGATAAGCGTCGGATCGGGAGACAATAAGATAGAGACGGGCGGGGAAACAGTGCTTTTCAGGCACGAAAAGACGTTTTATCACCAGACAGCCATCGCCATTACAATAGAGGACACGCTGTCTGAAAAAGAACTCCTGGCCCGTCTCAAGCTGATAGAAGGGCTTGATTTCGAGAGAGTGGGTCAGCACATAGGCGTCGATATGATAGCGCTGGTAAACAAAAGCGCGTCTTCCGAAAAATTTATTTCCGCTCTTGAAAAAATAATGGACGGCTCAAAAAAACCGCTCATCCTAATAACCGGCGACGCAAAGACCGTGGACATGAGCCTGAAAAAATGCGCCGATAAAAAACCTTTGATATACGCCGCGTCCACGCATAATTTAAAAGACATGGCCGCGCTGGCGAAATTTTACAAGGTCCCGCTCGCGTTAAGGGCCGAGGGCCTCGATGAGCTTGATAAGCTATCGCAGGAAGCCGCGAAATCAGGCCTGGAGGATCTCGTGCTGGATCCGGGATCAAAAGACCTGCGCCAGGCCCTGAACGATTTTACTCAGATAAGACGCCTGTCCCTTAAACGTAATTACAGGCCTTTTGGCTTTCCAATCATAAGACTGATAAAAAATGGAGGCGGACACGAAACCGTAGTCGAGGCGTGCGCGCTCATAGCTAAATACGCGGGCATAATAATCCTTGATACGATCGAACGGGACGCGCTGCTCCCGATCGTTACCCTGCGCCAAAATATTTACACCGATCCGCAGAAACCGGTCACCGTAGAACCCAAACTTTACAAATTCGGCTCCCCCGATAAGAATTCCCCGGTAATGGTCACGACTAATTTTTCCCTGACATTTTATACCGTTTCCCCGGAGATAGAGGCCGCGGGCCAGTCCGCGTACCTCCTGGTCACGAACTCGGAAGGAATGAGCGTCCTGACCGCCTGGGCGGCCGAAAAATTCACGCCTGAGATAATAGCGGATACCATGAAGAAAAGCGGGCTGGAAGAAACCGTATCCCACAGAAAAATAATAATACCCGGTTATGTGTCTATCCTGAGCGGAAAACTGGAAGACGCGTCCGGATGGAAGGTGCTGGTAGGGCCTAAAGAGGCGTCCGGCATACCGAGGTACCTAAAAGAAGTATGGGCATGACATTAGCGAATAAAATTTCCATATTCAGGGTAATACTGATCCCTTTTTTCATAGCCAGTGTTCTCTATTATGGCGAGGGGAGGGAATACCTGAGATTCGTGGCGCTCGCGATATTCCTGACGGCGAGCGTCACCGACGCCGTTGATGGCAGCATCGCCAGGATACACAAGCAAGTGACGGAACTGGGAAAGGTCCTTGACCCCATAGCCGACAAACTGCTCATCACAAGCGCGTTCATATCCCTATCCATGATAAAGAGCATCCCCGACGAACTCAGGATCCCGGCATGGGCCGTATTGATAGTCATAAGCCGTGACATAATAATAGTACTGGGTTCCGTGATAATACACCTTTTAAAAGGAAAACTGACCGTGAAACCAAGCTGGCTCGGCAAGATGACGACGTTTCTCCAGATGGCGGCCATAGTGGCTTTTCTGGCGCTGTTCAAATATCACAAGATTTTCCTCGACGTGGCAATCGTCTTTACCGTCCTTTCCGTAATAGATTATATCTGGCGCGGCTCAAGGCAGCTCAATGAAACCCATCAAGCTTAATCTCCATAAAATAGCCATTGTAGGCAGGCCCAACGTGGGCAAATCCACTCTATTCAACAGGGTCCTGAATAAACGCAAGGCGGTCGTTGAAGACAAGGAATTTACCACGCGCGACAGGATCAGCGGCATAGTGGAATGGGAGGGGAAATATTTTGAATTAATAGACACCGCCGGCATGGATTTCGGAAAAAAAGAAAAAATCTCCGAGCTCATAGAAAAACAGATTTATTACGCGATAAACGAGGCGGACCAGATAATCTTTTTATGCGACGGGAAAACAGGGGCCATGCAGCTGGATCACAAAGTCTGCGACCTGCTGAGGAAATCGAGCAAAAAGATAACCATCGCGGCGAACAAGATGGATAATCCGCCCGCCGCGGAAAACATCTCTGATTTCTATAAGTTCGGCTTCGGCGTCCCGTTAGCCATATCCGCCCTGCACGGAAAGGGCGTAGCCGAACTCCTGGATATACTGACAGCCAACATGCGGGACGAATCAACCGCCAGGATGAGTAAAAACGTGACAAAGATAGCGATAGTGGGCAAGCCCAACGCGGGTAAATCCTCTCTTTTAAACTATTTATTGGACGAAGAGAGGGTCGTGGTGAGCCCCGAACCCGGCACTACCAGGGATTCAGTGGACGTTTATTTTAAAAAAGACAGGGATTCGTTCATAATCATAGATACCGCGGGCATACGCTCAAAATCAAAGATAAAAGACGCGGTCACGTATTTCAGCATACTGCGCGCCGAGGAAAGCGTGCAGAAAAGCGACGTGGTGATAATACTCCTGGACGGTCCCACGGGCGTGACAAAAGAGGACTCGAGGATCATTAATCTTGTGCAGGAAAGACAAAGGCCTTTTATACTGACGGTAAATAAGTGGGACCTGGGCAGAAAAGAAGGGGCGAACATGGCTGAATTTGAAAAGGCCATACGCCAGGGCGTGAAATTCATCTATAACGCCCCGATAATATTCATATCGGCGCTCACGGGCGAGAACGCCGCGAGGGTGCTGGATTTGTGCAGGGGCCTCTCAGAAAAATCAAAGAAAAACATATCCACGAGCGAATTGAATAAGATCCTGAAGGATATCTCATTCCACATAACAAGATTGTACTCCATAAGACAGATTAAAAACGCCCCTCCTGAATTCGAGATAACGGCGAAAAGACCTGACTTGATAGACGAGGCCAACAAGAGATACCTGATAAACATACTTAGGAAGAAATTGGGACTTGAGGGAATACCCGTAATAATAAAATTTAAACGCAAGTTCTCATAAGTTGACACTCAAGCAATACTCCTTTTGTCAACTTACGGCTTAAAAGGAGGCGACATGGCATATGTCATTCTGTTTTTAGGTTTTGTTTCCGCTTATTTAATAGGATCCATTCCAACCGCTTACTTGTTCGGCAGGATCTTAAAAGGCATCGACATACGGGAATACGGAAGCGGGAACGTGGGCGCCACGAACGTCTTTAGGGTAATAGGCAAAGGCCCGGGCATAACCGTCCTCGTAATAGACGTTTTAAAAGGCCTCCTGTGCAGTACGGTGGTCGCCAGCATGTTTTTATACATGGTGCCGGTGACAAGGCCGGATCTATACAGAATTTTCATAGGATTGTCCGCTATAGCCGGCCATAACTGGACAGTTTTTCTGAAATTCAAAGGCGGAAAGGGCGTTGCCACGAGTGCGGGGGTCGTAATAGGGCTGATCCCTCAGATATTCTGGCTGGGCTTCATGGTGTGGCTGGTGGTATTTTTCGTGAGCGGATTTGTGTCTCTGGCTTCGATCATAGCGGCGATATCGATACCTTTGTTTACCCTGGCGTTTGGCCAGCCGGCCGAAATAGTGATCTTCATGTGTATCGTGTGCGTCATAATAGCGTACACACATAAAGCTAACATAAAACGCCTGAAGACGGGCGAAGAAAAAAGGGTGCCTTTTTTTAAAAGAAAATGAACGACCAAATAGCTAGAACCTTCGATAAGCCCGGACCTATCGCCAGTCTGATGCCTGACTACGAGACAAGGCCCGAACAGATAGAAATGGCGGACGCCATAGACCGTGCCATAAAACACGCGGAAAAACTCGTGGTAGAGGCGGGGACAGGCATAGGCAAGAGTTTCTCGTATCTTGTCCCGCTCGCGAACCATGTCCTGGAAAACGAATCCCTGGGGATCGTTTCGACCAACACCATAAGCCTGCAGGAGCAGATAATCCACAAGGACATACCTTTTCTTGAAAAAGCCCTGGACAAAGATTTCAAGGCGGTACTCGTCAAGGGTAGGAATAATTACGTGTGCATCAGGCGGCTCTACAGGTCTGATTTTAAGCAAAAAGACCTTTTCGCGGATGAATACGAGATGAAGGCATTCGCGAAGCTCTTCGCGTGGGCGCACAAAACACAGGACGGTTCCCTGTACGACCTTGAAGATGAGCCTGACCCGAAAATATGGGACATGGTCTCGTCTGATTCCGAGACCTGCCTTGGCAAAAATTGCGACCACCACAAAAAATGTTTCTTCATGAAGGCCAGAGAGAAAATAAATGAGGCGCGAATCCTGGTCATAAACCATCACTTATTCTTCGCTAACCTGGCTCTTCAAAAAGAGCAGAAAGGCATCTTCCCCGAACACGCCGTCCTGATATTTGACGAGGCGCACAACATAGAAAATATCGCCACGGAACACCTTGGCGCGAGCGTCACGAGTTCAGGCATACGGTATTTATTGGACCTGTTGTTTAACGCCAGGCGCCAAAAAGGGCTTTTGTTGTCTGTCGGCGACGAGGACAGCATGGAATGGGTGGAGCTCGCGCGCAAAAAATCAGAAGCGTTCTTCAAGGAAATAAAAGAATACTTCGAGCAAAAGGTGAAAAGTCAGGCCTCGGATACGCTGAGGCTGAAAGACGCGAACTTTGTCGAAAATCACCTGGCGATACCTTTAAAGAATCTCGCTGAATCCCTGGCGCTGGCCAAGAAAAACGCCGAAGATAAGGAAGAAGAAGTTGAGATAACATCTTTTATCAAGAAAATTAACACCCTCAGGGATTCCATAGAATTGATCCTGACCCAGGACATTGAAAATTATACCTATTGGATAGAATGTTCCAGAAATATGAACAAGATCAGCATAAATACCGCTCCGATAAACGTGGGGAGCATATTAAAAGACGAGCTTTTCTCCGAAGACGCGCCAATCATACTGACAAGCGCGACGCTTTCCATAAATAACGGCTCGTTTAAATATTTCAGGGATAGGGTCGGCCTGAACGAGGCGAAAGAGCTGAAACTCGGATCGCCGTTTGACTACAAAAACCAGGTCCAGATGTACATCGCCAAAAACATGCCCAATCCCGACCGCCTCACGGAATATAGCCGCCAGGCGAGCGAAAGGATCAAAAGATATCTGGAATTGACCAATGGCGGCGCGTTCATCCTGTTTACAAGCTATTCCCTCATGAACAGTGTTTACGAGGATCTGGAAGGATACTTGAATGAAAAAGGATTTAATGTCCTGCGCCAAGGCGCGGGCCTGACAAGAAACAGGATGCTCAGTAATTTTAAAAGCGAGGCGGGGTCCGTACTGTTCGGTGTGGACACGTTTTGGCAGGGCATAGACGTTCAGGGCAAGGCGCTCAGCAACGTAATAATAACAAAACTCCCTTTCAGCGTACCGGATCACCCTGTGGTAGAGGCGCGCATAGAAGAGATAAAACGCAGGGGAGGGGACGCGTTTCAGGAATATAACCTCCCTGAGGCGATATTGAAGTTCAAACAGGGTTTTGGCCGTTTGATCCGCAGTAAAAAAGATACAGGTATAATAGCCATACTGGATAGCCGAATCCTGACAAAGTTCTACGGCAGGCAATTCCTCAATTCCATCCCAAGATGCGATATAATCATTGATTGAAAAACATAAATTTTTCTTGACAATTGCGTTATTTGTGCTATACTTTTAAATAGTTTGATAAAAGTATTAAGTTATATTGACCGAGTTAATAAGGAAGCATTACTCGAGTGTCAACTCAGTTGACAAATACAATAAAAATGATATACTCTATAATAAAATTATATCCCTCGCGACAATATGTGAACATAGGGTTGTTCGGGATCAAATTTTGTTTCACAAAATTTGAGAGGAAAGCATGAATAAAAAGTTAATTTTGGTGATTTTAGCGATTGTCATGGTAGCGGCGATGGTTATGCCGAGCTACGCTGAGACCATATGGGAAAAAAGGCAGAAGGTGATGCAGGGGGATGATGCAGAAACAAAGACAGAGACGCCTGAACCGGCTGTCCAGGAAGAAGAGAATATCCCCGGCGCGTACGATGAAGAAGAAGCTGAAATAGAGCCTGCCATAGAAGAAGACATGGACATGGCCGGAACCGCGGACGAAATCGACCCTTACGAAATCTACATACCGGAGGAATACGGCACGATAATCGAATCTTCCAGGGGAACAAACGGCAAACTAATAATCCACATACAGGATGCCCACGCGAATTACGAGGCCCAGATGAACCTCGCGAACATCCTTGAATCGCTGATAAACAATTACGATCTCAGCCTGATTTTACAGGAAGGCCGGGACTCAGATTCAAATCTCAGTGATTTAAGAAAAAAAGGCTCCTCGGAGACAAGGAAGGTCGCCGCTGAAAAGCTTTTAAAGAATGACGATATAAGCGGGGAAGACTATCTTGATCTAACCTCGGACTATCCCATGACCTTCCAGGGCATAGAAGACATGTCGCTTTATAATAAAAATAAGGACGCCCTGTGGGAAATGGATAAATTTAAAGACCTCGCGCTGGAATATGTCAATAAAATGATCCTTGCCTGCGATGCCCTGAAGCCAAAGATATATAGCGAGGCGCTGCTAAAGATAGACAGGGCGAAAAAAGACTATGATAATGAAACCATTGACCTCGTCGCGTACTATGAGGATTTGTCCAGGATCGCCGCGGACAAAAACATCCCATTAGATGATTTCCGGAATTTTAGCGCCGTAATAAAAATTAACGATTTAGAAAAGAAAGTAGACCTGGTAAAGATAAACGATGGTACGGCGACTGACGAGCAAAAAAATCTTTACACGGAATACAAGGACATGCTCGCGAACTTAAATGTAAATAAACTCTTCAAGGAAGAGCCGCTAGTGGAAAATGCCGTGCAAGCGGCTTTGTTTGAGAATGACGACCAGAAAAAATTATACAGGACATCAAAGGCCCTGAGCATCTTGGATAAAATGCTGAGGGTAAAAGTAGTCCCCGAAGAATACGGTTATTTTCTGGAAAATAAATCAGATTTTGACCCGCGATCCTGGACCGCTTTCCTGAAGGATAAATCAGAGTCATTAAATACCTCTATCGACACCCCGGCCAATTATTACATTATAAGTGATAACATAGATAAGATAGAAAATTTTTATGCCATAGCGGGCAAGAGAGAAGACGCGTTTTTGAAAAAAAGTCGGGAACGTATGGATAAGGACGGGGTAAGGATAGCGGCCCTTATCGCCGGAGGTTTTCACACGCCAACACTAACCAAATTACTTGCTGATTCTGGCTATTCTTACGTTGTCATAAGCCCCAGGGTTACGACAGAAACAGATGAGGCATTGTATAGATCAGCGTTACAAAAAAGATAAAAGGAGGGAAAGATGAGAAAAGAAAAAATATTCACCGTATTAAGCCTGTTGCTGGTCGCTATCTTTAGCGTCACGCAATTTGGCTATGCCCTGAGGGAAGGGACCCCGGACAGGGACAAGGTTTCCGACGAGCTTTCAAGCAACATAAACGTCCTGCCGATCCCGGTCGCTCACAATTCTCAAACCACGGACTTGTCCAGGATAGTGGTTGTCCCGGCGAGAAACTTTACTGACGCGGCTACCGCGGAAATCACGCTTGGGGCGCTTAGGATTTACCCGAAAGAAGTGACTGTCGTGGTATTGGCGGAAAACCCCACGCAGGCGTTGGAAGCAATGCAGCAATTTAAAGCCAGGACAGATCAAGAGTTAAGGACCGTGGCCCACATAAAAGGAACTGAATTGCCCGGCGAAACCATTAGCAACGCAGACAGGATAAAAGGATTACTGGCTCAGGTCGAAAAAGATGACAATCCCACGATAGGGACTTTTTCATTAGCGAGCGCCAGCAAATTGCCTCAGTACAACGACATCGTCAATGAATTACAGAGCGGCATAACAAGCCTCGCTTCGAATCAGGTGTTATCTGTTGCAAAGCCATCTTTGTTTAATGATGACATGGTCAGGACAATATCTCTTCCTGCCAGCGCGGCCCTGGCATCAGATCAGGCAAGCAGGGATCTGGCCCAATTCATCAATAGCGGGTCTGAAGGCAAGGATGTGATCATAGTAAGCACCGATAAAGCAGAATTAGACGCCGCCAGAGCTAAATTAATAGAAAGCGGATTGGCGTCGGACGGCATCGAAGGGGAAAGGTTGTTTTTCGCTTTAACCAGCAAAGACGCCCTTGGCGCGGTAGAAACGCTATTCAACCAATACAGGGGAGATTTCGGTCAATGCACAGGAGACAAGCTTGATCCAGCTGTCAGAGCAACACTAAGAAAGGCATAACAATAGGCTGTTTTTTCTTTACCCCGTCCCCTTTAAAATCTCAAAGGGGACGGGGTTTTGTTTTTACGTTGACACCAGCCTCCTTTTCTTATATAATTAATATTTTATAATGGGTTATATATCTATGCTACCTGATAAATACGGTAAATTCGGTATATTTGGCGGGAAATTCGTGCCTGAAACGCTCATGGTGGCGCTTTCTGAGCTTGAAAAGGCGTATAAAAAGGCTCGTCAGGACGCTAAATTCAAAAAAGAACTAAAAGGGCTTCTGGCGCTGTACGCCGGCCGGCCAACTCCGCTGTATCTCGCCAAAAACTTATCCAAAAATAACGGCCCAAAGATATATTTAAAAAGAGAGGATATCCTCCATACCGGCGCGCACAAAATAAATAACACTCTCGGACAGGTATTATTGGCCGTGAAAATGGGCAAAAAACGCGTGATAGCCGAGACAGGCGCGGGCCAGCACGGCCTGGCAACCGCTACGGCCGCGGCTAAATTCGGGCTTACCTGCGACGTTTACATGGGCGAGGAGGATATTCACAGGCAATCCCTGAACGTCTTTAAGATGCGGCTTTTGGGCGCCAGGGTAATCCCCGTATATTCCGGCAGCAGAACACTCAAAGACGCCACGAGCGAGGCCATCAGGGACTGGGTGACAAACGTCAGGTCTACTTATTACGTGATTGGCTCAGTGATAGGCCCGCACCCTTATCCGATGATGGTGAGAGATTTTCAGTCTGTTATCGGCAAAGAAACCAAATCCCAGATTTTAAAATATGAGGGGCGGGTGCCTGATTATCTGGTCGCCTGCGTGGGGGGCGGCAGCAATTCAATGGGTTTATTTTATCCGTTCCTGAAAACCAGGGCAAGATTAATAGGGGTGGAAGCAGGCGGATTCGGCTTGAACACCGATAAGCACGGCGCCAGTTTATGCAGGGGCAGGCCGGGCGTCCTGCACGGGACAAAGAGTTATCTTCTTCAGGACAAGAACGGACAGATAAAAATCGCCCATTCCATATCAGCGGGGCTTGATTATCCCGGCGTGGGCCCGGAACATTCATATCTCAAAGACATTAAAAAGGCCCTGTACGTGACGGTAACGGATAAAGAAGCGCTGGAGGGTTTCAGGATGCTGTCGGAATCCGAGGGCATTATCCCTGCCCTCGAGCCAAGCCACGCCATTTACTACGCGGCGCGCAGATTAGCGCCGAAATTAAACAAGAATAAAATCATTGTCGTGTGCCTCTCCGGAAGAGGAGATAAGGACATGGATATAATAAAAGAAAATTTATGAACCGCATAGATAAAAAATTCAAAGAACTGAAACGACGCGAAAAGAAGGCCTTCATCGCTTACATAATGGCGGGCGACCCGTCTTTATCCGTTACAAAAAAACTTATTCTTGAGCTTGAAAGGCGCGGCGTGGACATCATTGAATTAGGAGTGCCTTTCTCTGACCCGCTGGCGGACGGACCCACCATACAAAAGGCCTCAGAGAGAGCGATCAGGAACGCCAATGTGGATTCCGTATTCAAACTGGTCAGAGACATCAGATTGAAAACAAAGATACCGATAGTTCTCATGTTGTATTACAACCTGATATTTCATTACGGACTAAAAAGGTTCGTTGAAAACTCCGTCCGTTCTGGCGTTGACGGCGTGATAGCGCCGGACCTCCCGCCGGAAGAATCAAAAGAACTGCGGGCCATCACGAAGGAACACGGCCTCGCGGCCATACACCTCCTGGCGCCAACGAGTTCAACGGAAAGAATAAAGAATATAATATCCGCGTCAACGGGCTTCATATACTACGTATCATTGACCGGCACCACGGGTGCGCGCAGCAAATTGCCGAAAGAACTGTCTGAAAACTTAAGAAAGATAAAAAAGATGACAAAAAAACCGGTTTGCGCGGGCTTCGGCGTTTCCACCTCCGAACAGGTAAAAGAAATCCAAAGATACGCTGACGGCGTCATTGTCGGAAGCGCGATCGTGAAGGTGATTGAGAAAAATATAGGTAAAAAAAATACAGTAAGAAAAGTAGGCAACTTTACGGAGGCTTTATGTACGCGGTGATAATGGCTGGCGGAAAAGGCGAGCGGCTCTGGCCCAAAAGCACGAAGGGCAAGGCAAAACACATGCTGTCCCTGGGCACCAGGAACGTGATGATCCAGGAGACGATAAACCGCCTCAAACAAAACCTGCCCCTGGAAAACATATT
>JBAZOA010000025.1:0-17356 GCA_041648935.1 Candidatus Omnitrophota bacterium
TGAGTTTTTTTTCGGCGTATTTATCACGAACGGCATGCCCTCGATGGTGGTCATCGCCAATACCCCGGAGTGTTCTTTTATCGGGATCCTCATGGATTTTATAGCCTGGTTGAGCCTGGACCTCTTGAGGTTTTCCAGCTTCGTGGACGTGTCTATGAGATCCTCCAGGTCCATTTTGTTTTTTTCTATGTGGGTCCAGATCTTGTTGGCGTCTTCCGCGCTGTCAGGCCCTATGCCCATCTTGCCTTCCAGTCGGTTTTCTTTTTCATTGACGAGAAAGAGCATGGCCCTGTTAAAGCTGAGTCCGGTGTGCGAGGTGGCCGCCGTGAGTATCACGTACAGTATCTCCTCGAGATTCAGGGTGGTGCGCATGGCGTTGCTTATGTCGTAAAGGAGCGCCAGTTCCGCCTTGGTCTTCTCAAGAGCTGATTTATGATTAAGGTCGCTGTCAATCGGGCTCATAATAGATGTATTATACCATAAGTTGACACCCAATCAACACTCATTTTGACTGCCCCCGTTTTTTATGGAGGGTCAGCTTGACTAATGAGAGGCGTTATAATATACTTATATATCAATGGATAGTCCCTTGAGATATTTTTTTATAATCCTTTCTTTGGCCGGCGCGGTAACCCTTTTGTTCCTGGGCAGTTTTTCTTTCGCCATAGGCCTGGGCAAGAAAGACAGATTGAACAGGATATTCACCGTCTATGCCTTGTTCCTTGCGTATTGGGCTTTCAATGAATTCCTGTACCGGCAGGCGGATAGTTTCAGGATGGCTTACATATGGATGAAAGAGGGCTTCCTGTGGCCCCTTGGCCTGTCTCTATTTATCCATTTCTGCCTTATTTTTACCGAAAACACAAGACTGCTCAGGAGCAAAATAACCTGGTTTTTTCTGTATGCCCCGGCGATATTTATTTCGGCCCTGCACCTGATGACGGATTTATTGCAGACAAACCCGGTAATGGAATATTGGGGTTATACTTACGTTCAGCAGGATAATATCTTTTACGACATGACGATAGCGTGGGCCTTTATAATGGCGCTTTTGGGGCCTGTCATATGCTGGGCGTATTTTTTAAGACTGAAGGCCGGACCGGATAAGAAAAAAACACAGCAGGCGAAGTACGTGGCTATCGGCGTGCTGTTTCCGACAATATTCGGCACCTTGACGGAGGTGATAATACCTTGGTTTTCAAATATCAGGGTTCCTGAAATGACGATGACCGCCTTGACCGTCGAAGGCCTGTTTATCATACACGCTATCCGCAAGTATGAGTTGTTCATGTTGACGCCTCAAACCGCGGCGGAAAATATAATCTCCACGATGACAGGGGCGATGATCCTGATTGATCCCGAGGCCAGGGTAACAAGGGCGAACAGGGCGGCGGCAAGGCTTTTGGGTTATGACAAAGAGGAGGGATTGGTTGGAATGTCTTTTGGGGATATTTTCGCTTCGGACGAAGAGCTTGACGTGAGGGCCATGGTAGATAATTTAAGGGTAAAGAATGAATTCAGAGATAAAGAGATGTATCTCAGGGCAAGCGATAACCGGAGGATACCGGTCCTTTTTAACGCTTCCGTGATCAGGGATAAAAACAACGCCTTGCTTGGGATAGTCTGCATAGCGAATGACATTACTGAACGCAAGAAGGCCGAGGCAGAACTGAAAAACGCCTATGAACAGCTTAAAGATGCCCAGTCTCAGCTTGTCCAGACCGCCAAGATGGCTTCCGTGGGGACCCTGGCCGGAGGAGTGGCGCATGAGATAAATAATCCATTGACAGGCGTCCTGAATAACGTCCAGCTCATAAAGATGATGGCAGGGAGGAAGAAGGATTTTGATATGAATGATTTCAGGGAATTATTGGACGTCATCGAGCAGTCAGCCGGGCGCTGTAAAAAAATCACCCAGTCGCTCCTGGCTTTCTCGAGGTCCTCAAAAGGACTGTTTCAGGCGGTATCTTTGAATAAAATAGTCGAGGACGTCCTTGTCCTGGCGGGGTATGAGCTGGAACTGCAGAATATCGTCATCAAAAAAGATTTTCAATCCGATCTTCCCGATGTCCTGGGAGACCCCCAGCTTTTACAGCAGGTCGTGCTTGACATTATTTCAAACGCCAAGTGGGCCATCCGGAAAAAAGGCGGCAAGGAAAACGGCCGCATCGACATCATGACCCGGCATGAAAAGGGGCAAAAAGACGTTTATCTTTATGTGTCTGATAACGGCATAGGCATAACCGAAAATAACATGGCGAAGATATTTGAGCCGTTTTTCACCACGAAGGACGTGGGGGAGGGGACAGGCCTGGGCCTGTCGATAGTCTATAGTATCATCAGGGCTCATAACGGCGTCATCGAGGCTGAGGGCGCGTCTGATAAAGGGGCCACGTTTAAGATACGACTGCCCGCGGCGTGAAAACACCTTGTCCAAGTTGACACACGAGTAATACTCCTTTTGTCAACTAACGGTTGACAACAAGACATGTTTTGGTATAATGAGGTACAAAATAATAGAGCGCATGGGGTCTGAATATATAAAAAATATATCCAGAGGCGAAATTGAGTAAAATGGTCGGGCCGCCATTCTGTCGACAAGACAGGATAGCGGCTTTTTTGATGGCCGGAAAATCAAAAAAGGAGGGGCGCATGTTGTTAAGGAACGGAAGGGCGGCGTGTCTGTCAGTTTTATCGCTGATGTTCGCGTGTCAATGCGTGTTTGCCCAGGAATTGACGCGGGAAGAGAAAAGAGAGAAAGAGGTCGAGAGACTCCAGGAGCGTTTTGACTGGTGGCCTACCGATGCCCAGCCGGGTCCCGTAAAAGACGATGGCCGCGGCGGTTACTGGTGGTGGCCAAAAGAACCCGGAGAGGCGAGGCCGTGGGGCAACAGGGGCTATGTCTATGTCTATAAGATTATCTTTGACTACAAGGAAGAAGAGCTCCCCCCGCCAAAGCCGCGGGAATTAAGACCGTCTCTTTTAATCAAAAAAATAATAAAGAATGTCAGGATTTATTTTGATTATGATAAAGCTGATTTGCGCGGAGACGCCAAGAAAATCCTGGAAAGCGCGGCCGGCACTCTCAACAGGAACCCCGAGGCCAGCATTCTTATTACCGGAAGCTGTGATGTGCGCGGTTCAGACGTTTACAATGAAAAGCTTGGCAGGCAGAGGGCGGAGGCGGCAAGGAGATTCATGCTGGACGAGGGGATCGGTGAGGAGCGTATCAAGATCGTGAGCAGGGGGAAACTGGATGCCGTGGCGCCGCTGACAGACCTGGTAGGCATGCAGAAAGACAGGAACGCCCAGTTCATGATCGCGGAGGTGGAAGAGGTGATGATCCCGTATACCGGCAAGTCTGAAATCCCGGAGGAGGCGAGGGAGGTAGAGGAAGGGAAATTCCTCGTCGAGGAACAAAAGGAGATAGAGGGTGAGGTCAGGGTAAAGACAAAAGAATATGTTGTCAGGCCGGGCGACAGCCTTTCGAAGATAGCGAAGGAACAGCTCGGGGCCGCTTACCGCTGGAAATACCTCTATGAGCTGAATAAAGATAAAATTAAAAATCCAAATAAGCTCAGGCCGGGCCAGAAGATAATCATCCCGGTGGAATGACGCTGTATTGAATGAAAATTATGGAGGCAGGCATGAGAAGGCATGTATTGATGGGCGCGTTGTTTGTGATTTTTTCAGCCGGTTGCGTTACCAGCCAGGGTTCCAGGGATGTCAAGATCCAGGAGCTTCAGAACCGCGTAAATTATCTTGAGCTCGAGACTCAGCGCAAGGACAAGGAGATCGAAAGATTGACGGCCGGATCAGGGAAGGGGGAATACGTCACCTTGGATTTGAACGAAGACGCCAAGGCGCCGCCGCAGATGACGGTCGTGAATATACAGACCGCCCTGAATAACGCCGGGTTCTACGAGGGGGCCATCGACGGGAAGATGGGGCCGAACACGAAGCGGGCCGTGAGGGATTTTCAGAGGGCCAACGGCCTTGAACCGGACGGGGTAGTCGGCTCCAGGACCTGGAATGTCCTTGTAAAGCACCTGTAGGATATTTTTTTATTTTCATGGACACGGGAAAGAACGTATGAAAAGAATCCTTTTATTCATTCTCCCTATATTGATCTTGGTCGCCATGGGCTTTACTTTTTCAGGGATCATGCAGGTCCGTTTCACTGAAGAGCGGCTCATGGATGACCTGAAGAGGAAGGCGAAGACTGTAGACGAGAGCCTTGAGGTCTCCGCCAGGTATATCCTCGCCAACAATGATTTAAGGAGCGCGGACCGCCTGGTGGAGATCTTTCAGAAACGTGAAAGGCTTCAGGGGTGCGCGATTTATGACAAAGATGGCAGGATCATAGCCATCACGGAGCGTTTTGCCGACTGGATGCAGAATGACAAGCCCTATATCAGGGATATCCTGGTCACGAAGAGGCCGCGCGGTGCGCTGGAGAAGTTCCGTGAATATTCGGTTTACAGCTATGTATTGCCCGTGCTGGACGATGAGGGTAATCTGCTGGGGCTGGTGGAAGTGCTTTACGACACCTCCTATCTGTTTACCACCTTGACCGAGTTATGGCGGAGGATAAGTATTACGCTGATAGCGCTGATAACTCTGATAGCCCTGATAGCATTTTTGATTCAGAGGCAGATCTTTATCCTTCCGGTCCGCAGGCTCACCCAGTGGTTTACGCATTTTCAGAGAGGGGATACGGATAAGCTGAGGCCTTTTGAGGAAAAGGGTGAATTCGGCCGGCTCGTGAGCGAGATAGAGCAGATAGCCCTCGGTCTGCGCGTGGCCCGCAAGGTCGTGACCGAGGAGGCGCACGTGCGCCTGGAAAAACAAGAGCTTTGGACGGAGAATAAATTAAAGGACCTTGTCCGCGCCAAGCTCGGGGAAAACGCGTTTTTCGTGGTTTCAAACAGGGAACCGTACATGCATGTCATAGACGAGGCCACCGGCATCGTTAAATGCATAAGGCCCGCCAGCGGCGTGGTCACGGCCATACACCCCATTCTCCGCGCGTGCGGGGGTACATGGATCGCCCACGGAGGCGGCAACGTTGACAGGAAATTCGTCAATTCCAGGGATAAGCTTGGGGTGCCGCCCGAAGACAACCGCTACATACTTAAAAGGACGTGGCTTACAAAAGAGGAAGAGGGCGGGTATTATTATGGTTTCGCCAACGAGGGGCTGTGGCCTCTCTGTCACGTGACGCATACCAGGCCCATGTTCCGCGAGACCGACTGGCAGATGTATAAAAAAGTAAACCAGAAATTCGCCGACAGCGTGCTGGAAGAGCTGCCGTCAAAAAATCCGTTCATATTCATACAGGATTATCATTTTACCCTGCTTCCAAAAATGATCAAAGAAAAGCGTCCGGACGCGACCGTGGCGTTATTCTGGCACATACCGTGGCCGAACCCGGAGGTCTTCGCCATATGCCCGTATCAGAAGGAGATACTGGACGGCATGCTGGCGTGCGACCTGATCGGTTTTCACGTGCAGTTTCATTGCAATAATTTTCTTGATACGGCCAATAGATTGATAGAATGCCGCGTTGATACGGAAAAGTTCAGCGTGGTCCGCGGCGGCAAAGAAACTTACATACGGGCGTTTCCGATAAGCGTCGACGGGTATTTTAACGCCGGCGTGTCGAAAGAAGAGAACAGGCAGATAGAGCTGATAAAGAAAGAGTTTGACCTTGAGGGCAAGATAGTGGCCCTGGGCGTGGACAGGATAGATTATACAAAGGGCCTGGTGGAACGCGTGCTGGCGGTTGACAGGTTTCTCGAGAAATACCCGGAATACAAAAAGAAGTTTGTTTTTATCCAGCTGGCCGCGCCCAGCCGAACGCACATAAAGCGTTATCATGACCTGATCGGCGAGATCGATGAGTTGGTTGAAAAGAAAAACTGGAAGCACTCCGACGGCGAGTGGAAGCCGATAGTGTATTTAAAGAAACATTTTTCAGCCGAGGAGATCCGGCCGTACTACGCCCTCGCGGACCTTTGCGTGGTCAGTTCCCTTCATGACGGCATGAATCTGGTAGCCAAGGAGTATGTCGCCTCGAAGCCCGATTCGAACGGCATGCTGATATTGAGCTGTTTTACGGGAGCGGCCAGGGAATTGACCGACGCGGTCCAGATAAACCCTTATTCTATAGAGGAATTCGCGGACGGGATAAAGACCGCGATAGAGATGCCGGCCGAAGAGAGGAAGAGGCGCATGGAGAAGATGCGTAATGACATCAGGGTGAACAATATTTACCGGTGGGCCGGAAGCATCATCTCCGAATTGACGGCCCTGAAGAAGGTCTGACGTATTTTTTTTGGAGCGGCATGGATCATTTGTTCTCTCACCTGGATAAATTGAAAGAAGATATAAAGAATAAATTTGTCCTTCTCTTTCTGGATTACGACGGGACGTTGACGCCCATAGTCAGGGATCCGGACAGGGCGGTCATGCCCGGCCGGACCAGGGAGACGTTGAGGCGATTGTCCGAAAATCCCGATTGCAGGATAGCGGTAATAAGCGGCAGGGCCTTGAAAGACGTGAGGCATAGGGTGGGCCTTGGCGGGGTCATTTACGCGGGTAATCATGGCTTGGAGATGGAGGGGCCCAGGATTAAATTCAGGGCGCCCGTTACCCTGAGTTACAAGGCGGCCCTCAAGGAGATAAAACGCGCGTTATCAAAAAAATTCTCGCGCGTCAAAGGCGTATTCGTGGAAGACAAGGGTCTTACCTTGACCCTGCATTATCGTTCCGCGGACAAGAAGGTCATTCCCGCGGTAAAAACTATTTTCCGCGAGACCGTGATGTCTTATCTGGTAGGCGGCGGGATAAGGATCGGCGTGGGCAAGATGTCGTTTGAGGTGAGGCCGTCCCTGGAATGGGACAAGGGCAAGATGGTTTTATGGCTTTTGGCCAGGCGTAAATTCATGCTTGGGACAAGGCCTTTTATCGCGTTTTATATAGGCGATGACACCACGGATGAGGACGCCTTCAGGGCTTTGAGGAACAGGGGCGTGGGCGTATTCGTGGGCGGGCCGAAGGCGTCGTTGGCGAGATATCGTCTGAATAATTCCGCGGAAGCGGCGGGGTTTCTCAGGCAGGTTTTAAAATTAAAAGAAGGCGCGGGGATATGCCGGAACTAGTAAAGGCCAGGGAGCCGTTCAGGTTTTATACGAGATTGCATCTGTCTGAATTGACAGGGCTGAGGGCCTCCACGCTCAGCCAACTGCTGGATCTGATAAAAGACGTGCCTGGTTCGTGCATTTATCATCACACGCACAGATTCCTGCAGCAGCATCAGTATCTTTCTCCCGAGCCGCCGAATGATTTCGCTTATTGGGTGTCGGAGGTGCTCGGCGAAGACGAGCTGGGCGAGAAATTGGCCAGCATTGACACGATACAGTTTTCCAGCATAAGGGAACTCAGGGACAGGATCTCGGAGGTCATGGAGGGGTATCTTAAGGATAATCCTTCCGTAAGGCTGAAATTCGTGCGCGAAGGGGAAGAATTCCATTTCATCAAATCCGTAAGTTTTGTATTGCCGTCCAATCAGGCGGCCTACGACCTGAAAGAATTCATAGAGATACTGGATAAGATAACGGTCGACTCCATATATTTTCATATATTTGAATCGCGCCTGAGACTGGGGAAAAAGGCCAATGACTTTTCCAACTGGATAGAGATCTCCGTGGGCGACAAGGAATTGGCCGGGAAGATAGCCAGGATGGACCCGTATACCCATACCCTGGAGGATCTGAGAAAAACGATTATCGGCATGATAAGAAACAGGTTAAAGGGCTTGTAATGGCGAAGGTAGATGAATACATACCCATAGTAGGCCGGTCGATCATAGATGACCTCAGGTTATTATCTGAGATGCTGAAGGGCAGGGTTGTCCAGCATGTCAATTCCACCGCCGTGGGAGGAGGGGTCGCGGAGATATTAAACCGCATGGTGCCTCTTTTAAGGGACCTTGGCGTGGATACCAGATGGGATGTGATGAGGGGCGGGGAGCGGTTCTTTGAGGTGACCAAGAAATTTCATAATTTACTGCATGGCAGGGCCGGCGAGATCGCCAAGCGCGATTTCGACGTGTTCCTGGAGACGAGCAGGGAGAACATGGAGGAGCTTGAGATACGGGGGGATATAGTTTTTGTGCATGATCCCCAGCCCATAGCGCTGGTAAAAAAGAGGTCCGGCAATAAATGGATCTGGCGCTGTCACATAGATGTGTCTAATCCTGACATGAGGGTATGGAATTTCCTGATGGATTACATATCTGATTATGATTCAGCGGTATTTTCCTCGCCCGCTTTTTCTCAGAGGCTGAAGATCAGGCAGTTCCTGATCTCCCCCTCGATAGACCCGCTTAGCGAAAAGAACAAAGAATTGCCGCGGAAGACCATAGACGCGGTTCTGGAAAAATACGGCGTATCAAGGGGCAAGCCCATGATCACCCAGATTTCGCGCTTCGACCGATTAAAAGACCCTCTCGGGGTCATAGAGGCGTATAAACAGGTGAAGAAATACATAGACTGTCAGCTTGTGCTGGCGGGCGGCGCGGCCTCGGACGACCCCGAGGGTATAAAGGTCCTGGAGGAGGTCAAGGCCATGGCGGGCGAGGATAAGGACATAAACATACTCTTGTTGCCTCAGGATGACCTGGCTGTCAATGCCCTGCAGAGGGCCTCGGACGTCATAATCCAGAAGTCCCTGAAGGAAGGGTTTGGCCTGACAGTCGCGGAGGCCCTGTGGAAAGGGAAGCCTGTCGTCGCCTCAAACGTCGGCGGGATACCCCTGCAGGTAAAGCATAAATATTCCGGATTGTTGTGCCATTCCATAGAAGGCGCCGCCTTTGCCATAAAACAGCTTCTTCAGAATCAGGAATACGCGAAGAACCTTGGCCGGAACGGAAAGGAGCATATAAGGACGAATTTTTTGATCACCAGGCATATCAGGGATTACATGCTTTTGTTCCTTTCCTTGTATCACGGCGAGGACGTGGTTTATTTATAAAACGGTTGACACACAGGCGTATTTTGGTATAATAGATTTATCTTCGGGAGAGGGTGAAATTCCCCACCGGCGGTGAGCCCGCGAGGGTATAGTCCGCTAGCTCTTAATAAAGGGCTGATCCGGCGAGATTCCGGAACCGATAGTAAAAGGCTAGATGGGAGAAGAATAGAAAGCGTAGATTTATTATCTATGATGCCCGAAGGATTATCTTCGGGCTTTTTTATTAATCCGCCAAAGCTTTAGCGGCGGATCAGGAGCGCGCAATGAAATTCAACACGATCCCTGAGATATTAAAAGACCTGCGCAGGGGCAGGATGGTAGTTGTCGTGGACGACAAGGACAGGGAGAACGAGGGGGATCTTGTTATTGCGGCTGACTTCGCCGGCCCCGAAGCCATAAACTTCATGATAAGGTACGGCAGGGGACTCGTGTGCATGCCCATGGAAGGCGGCCGTCTGGACGAACTGGGCCTTCATCCCATGTTTGAGCGTAATCAGGACCAGTTCAAGACAGCCTGGGCTATTTCCATAGACGCGAAAAAAGGGGTCACCACCGGCATCTCCGCGCATGACCGTTCAGTCACGATAAAGACCCTGATAAATCCTAAGACAAGGCCGGATGATTTGATGCGGCCGGGCCACGTGTTTCCATTGCGGGCGAAGGAAGGCGGGGTGTTGAAGCGGGCGGGCCATACCGAGGCATGCGTTGACCTCATGAGGATGGCGGGCCTGTATCCGGCGGGGGTGATATGCGAGATAATAAATGACGACGGCACCATGGCCCGTTACAATGACCTCGTGAAGTTCTCGAAGAAACGCGGGCTCAAGATATGCGCCATAGAGGAGTTGATACATTACAGGAGAAAGTCAGAGAATCTTATAGAACTTATTTCGTCAATCGACATGCCTACCAAGTTCGGGCATTTTAAACTATATCTTTATGAGTCCAGGCTTGATAGGTATCAGCACATAGCGCTCGTGAAGGGCAACGTGAGGACAAAAAAATCTGTTCTTGTGAGGGTGCATTCAGAGTGTTTCACCGGGGATGTCCTGCGTTCAAGGAGATGTGACTGCGGGGATCAATTGCACGAGTCTCTAAGGTATATAGCCCGGAGAGGCAGGGGCGTCCTTCTGTACATGAGGCAGGAAGGCCGCGGCATAGGACTCGTTGAAAAGATACGGGCGTACGCCTTGCAGGACGGGGGCCTGGATACCGTTGAGGCGAATGAGAAGCTTGGTTTTAAGGCTGATCTGAGGGAGTACGGCATAGGCGCGCAGATACTGGCGGATTTAGGATTGAAAAACATAGAGCTTATTACTAATAATCCCAGAAAAGTGGTGGGGCTGTCAGGTTACGGATTGAGGATAGCCAGGCGGATTCCGCTGGAGATAACGCCGACCAGGTTTAACAGGAAATATCTGCGGACAAAAAAAGAGAAACTGGGGCACAAGTTAAAAATAAAAGGATAAGGTCCTTCGCGGCGTTATGTGGACATAGGGCCGCTCGGGATTAAATTTTGTTTCACAAAATTTGAGAGGTGGCGGATGTACAAGGTGATCGAGGGGCAGTTGATAACAAAGGGCAGGAAGTACGGGATCCTGGCGTCCAGGTTCAATGATTTTATTACCGAGCGCCTGTTGAAAGGATGCGTTGACGAGCTCTTGAGGCATGGCGCCAAGGAAAGCGAGATAGAGGCAGCGTGGCTGCCCGGCGCCTTTGAGATCCCGGTGGCGGCAAGTAAGATGGCGCGGTCAAAAAAGTATGATGCGGTTATATGCCTGGGCACCGTGATACGCGGCGCCAGCCCGCATTTTGATTACATAGCGAGCGAGGCGGCCAAGGGCATCAGCAATGTCTCTCTCTCCACGGGGATACCGGTAATATTCGGCTTGATCACGGCTGATTCGATCGAGCAGGCGATAGAGAGGGCGGGCACCAAGCAAGGCAACAAGGGCCGCGACGCGGCGCGCTCGGCCATAGAGATGGCTAACCTGTTGAGCGAGATATAAAAATGAGAAAAAGAACATTGGCGCGCGAGTGCGCCCTGAAGGTCCTTTACAGGATAGAGATAGCCAGGGAGCCGGCTGAGGACAGCATAAAGGATTTCTGGTCAAAGCCGGAGGCGCCCATCGACGAGCAGGTAAGGGCTTTCGCCGGGACGCTGGTTAACGGCACGTGCGAGAATATCTCGGAGATCGACGCCGTCATTTCAAGGCACGCGGATAACTGGACTATTTCCAGGATGGCCGTGATAGACAAGAATATACTGCGCATGGCGATATTTGAGATGCTTTTCTCGCGGGACATACCGCCGAACGTTTCCATTAACGAGGCCATAGAGCTCGCGAAGAGGTACGGCGACATCGATTCCGGAAAATTCGTGAACGGCATCCTGGACAAGGTAAAGAAGACAGAATGCAAAAAGTAGCCGATTTGCACGTTCATACCCATCTTTCAGACGGCACGTTTTCACCGGAGAAGGCGGTGGAGTACGCGAAGATGGCCGGTCTGGACGCGATCGCTATAACAGACCACGATTCATGCGAGGCCATCACGCCCGCAATAGTCAGGGGGGAGGGGCTTGGCGTGGAGGTCATACCGGGTGTTGAATTGACCGCGGAATGGGGTGAGGACGAGATCCATATCCTGGGTTATTTTATAGACTGGCGGGACGATGGATTCAAGGAAAGGCTGGCCTCGATAGCCAAGGTGCGGCAGGAAAGGGCGAAGAAGATCCTCGCGCTCCTCAGGGAGCGCGGCATAGAAATAAATTATGATGAGCTTTTGGAATCCGGATGTCTCGGGTCGATAGGCCGTCTGCACATAGCGAACCTCTTATACAAGAAAGGCGCTGTCTCGTCCCTGAGGGACGCGTTCGGCAAGTATATAGGCAATGACGGGCCGTGTTACGTCAAGAAATTCAAGCTGTCTCCCAGGGAGGCCATAGACATGATAAAGGGCGTGGGCGGGGTGAGCGTATTGGCCCATCCAAAGACGATTAACCTGGAGGGTACGACATTGGAAGACGCGGTCAAGACCCTGGTACGCGACGGCATCCAGGGCATGGAGGTCTATCATTCCGATCATAACGCGAAAGACGCTCGCGATTTTATGGCCCTGGCGGAAAAGAATGGCTTACTGGCCGCGGGCGGCTCTGACTGCCATGGCCTTGGAAAAGGCAAGGTACTGATGGGCAAAGTAAAGATCCCGTATGAATTGGTTGAGAGGCTGAGAAAGGCCTCGAGGATGGGAAATGAATAAGCGCGAGTTTTTCATGGAAGAAGTCCTGGAGCTGGCGGAAAAAGGCCGGGGGACCACGAACCCGAATCCCCTGGTGGGCGCCCTGGTGGTGAAAAACGGGAAAATAATCTCAAGGGCGTATCACAGGCGCCCAGGAGGTCTGCACGCGGAGGCCATAGCGTTAAAACGGGCCGGCAGGAAAGCGAAGGGCGCGGAGTTATACGTGAATCTGGAGCCCTGCGCGCATGTCGGCAGGACGCCCCCGTGCGCGGACGCCATCATAAAAAGCGGCGTGAAAAAGGTATATTGTTCCATGATAGACCCGAACCCGCTGAATAACGGCCGCGGCCTGGCCAGGTTAAGAAAAAATAATATCCGGGTCTCGGTCGGGATTCTAAAAAAAGAGGCGGAGAGGCTCAACGAGATATTCATTAAATACGTCACGAGGAAGATGCCGTTCGTGACCATCAAGGCGGCCCAGTCCCTGGACGGTAAGATAGCCGCCAGGACAAGGGATTCAAAATGGATCACTTCGGATGAGGCCCGTTCCCGCGTACACTACCTGCGCAGCAAGGTTGACGCCGTGCTCGTGGGCGTGAATACGGTCCGGGATGACGACCCCCTATTGACCTCAAGGCGCGGGCGTTCTCCCGTAAAGGTCGTATTGGACCCCTGGCTGAGGGTTCCCGAGGACGCGAGGATTTTTTCTAAGAGCTCGCCGTCCTTGTCCATAGTCGCCATCCTGCGTGATTCCCTGAGAGACAGAAAGGTCATAAAAAAGATAGAGCGGTTAGCCAGAAAAGGCGCCCTGGTGATAAGTTGTCCAGGCAAAAAGGGCAGGATAGACCTGAAGGCGCTTTTGAGAGAATTGGCTGAGCTTGAGATAGCGCATTTATTGGTTGAGGGCGGCGGCGGGACAATAGCCGGGTTTGTCGAGGCGGGCCTGGCGGACAGATTTTTATTTTTCGTGGCCCCGAAGATAATCGGCGGCCGGGACGCGGTGACATCAGTGGAAGGCGAGGGCGTCGCCAGGGTCAGCCAGGCATTGAAATTAAAAAATATCAAAGTAGAGACGGTGGGCGGCGACATCCTGATAACCGCCGAGCCTCTAAGTTGACACACGAGTAATACTCCTTTTGTCAACTTAGCAAAGCGGGGTTAATATGTTTACGGGGATTATTGAGGAAATAGGCCGGGTGGTACGCGCGGAAAACAAGACGGTGGGTCTCATGCTGGCGATAAAAGCGGAAAAGGTCTGCCAGGGCGCAGGGCTGGGCGACAGCGTGGCCGTGAACGGCGCGTGCCTTACGATCACGGATATCAAAAAAGATGTCTTGAGTTTTGACGTGATGGCGGAGACGATTGATAAAACCACTCTTGGCGGATTGAAGGCCGATGACCCGGTGAACCTGGAAAGGGCGATGAAGGCGGATTCAAGGATGGGCGGGCATCTTGTCGCGGGCCATGTGGACTACAGGGCCAGGATCATCGAGATAATCAATGGGCCGAAGGGGGTTAGTTTTAAAGTTTTCCTCCCGGGGGAATTTTCCAGGCTCGTGGTTGACAAGGGCTCTGTGGCGCTGGATGGCGTTAGCTTGACAGTCGCAGAGGCATCAAAGGGATATTTCACAGTTTACCTGATCCCTCACACATTAAAGGCCACGACTTTCGGAAATAAGAGGAAGGGAGATTATCTTAACGTGGAGACGGATATTGTTGGAAAATATATTGCAAAACAGGCGGCAAAAGAGGATAATCTAGAAGATAAACTAAAGGAATACGGGTACATATAATCCATGAGAGCGCAATTTTTCATACCGGGCGGGTTTGTATCGTTTTTAATAGCGTTTTTCATAAGGCTATGGGCGCTGGATAACGGCCATCTGCTCCTGGCGAAGCTCGCGTTTATTTACATGGTAATGCTACTGATACCCGTGGTGGTTATTTTGTTCGGCCTCGCGCTGGCCGGTTTCATGCTGCTCATGGCCGTCATATTTATAAGGCGGAAAAGGTTTTAATCATGATCATATCCATAAATTTATTATTGCTGGCGGGTCTCATAGCGGCAATGGTCTTTTTTGGAAAGAAGATGAAAGAGTCTTTGTCTAAGGACAGCGAGCAAAAGATACAGACACTTAGGGCCGAATGGGGCGATACGCTGGCCAGGAACACGGATTTGATATTGAAACAGCTGAATAACATGTCTAATTCAGTCGGCTCCCAGCTTACGAACACCACAAAGGTATTTGGCGAGGTAAAGGAGAATTTGGGCGTCTTGGCGCAGAGGGCGCAGCAGATTTACGACGTGGGCAAGGACATAGCGGGCCTGCAGGAGATATTGAGGGCGCCGAAGATGCGGGGCGGCCTGGGAGAATTATTTCTGGAGTCGCTGTTGGAGCAGATAATGCCGCGCAAGGATTTTTACGAACTGCAGTACGGTTTTAAAAGCGGCGAAAGGGTGGACGCGGTGGTCAAGATAGGCAATCGGCTTGTCCCCGTGGATTCGAAATTTCCTCTGGAAAGTTTTAAGAGATTGGTTGAGGCGGGGTCGGAAGACGAGAAAAAGCGCGCGAAAAAAGAATTCGTGAAGTCGGTAAGAGACCACATTGACGCGATAGCGGCTAAATACATACTTCCCGATGAGGGGACTTATGATTTCGCGCTCATGTACATACCCGCGGAAAATGTTTACTATGAGACAGTGATAAAGGACGAGGAATTCGCCGGCGAGAAGTCGATATTCAGCCATGCCGTTTCCAGAAAAGTCATTCCGGTATCCCCGAATAGTTTCTACGCGTACCTGCAGGTGATAATCCTCGGCATAAGGGGCCTTGAGATAGAGGGGAAAGCGCAGGAGGTCATGAAGACGCTGAGCGCGTTAAGGGGGGCTTTCGGGAAATTCTCCGAGGATTTTGAGGTGATGGGCACTCACATAGAGCACATCAGATCGAGTTACGAAAAGGCGGAAAAGAGCCTTGATAAATTTGATAATAAATTGCTGTTAGTGGATTCCATGGAGGAGAAGAAAAAGATAGAGAAGAAGTGAGTTTTGACAGCGGACGGGGCGTAGCGCAGTTGGCTTAGCGCGTCCGCCTCAGGCGGAAGGTCGCTGGTTCATGTTTTTTGTGTATGTTTTGAAAAGCAGGAAAAACGGGAAATTATATACTGGACATACAGAGAATCTAAAAAGGCGGATCTTAGAACATAACACGAAAAACGATAAAACTAAATTTAGTTATGTTAATGGCCCCTGGGAATTGATATTTTTTGAGACTTTTGATACAAGGGCCATCGCCATGAAACAAGAAAAGTTTTTTAAGACAGGCAAGGGCAGGGAATATATAAAAAATAAGATTTTGTCAGTCGGGGCGTAGCGCAGTTGGCTTAGCGCGCTTGCTTCGGGAGCAAGAGGTCGCTGGTTCGAATCCAGCCGCCCCGACCAGTAAAAATTAAAATAAATAGTTTGGTTAGCGCGTCCGCCTCAGGCGGAAGGTCGCTGGTTCGAATCCAGCCGCCCCGACCAGTAAAAATTGATCCATACCGGACACATGGGTAACTCGGCAGATTTTTCTTGACTAATCTTCATAATCTGTTATAATATAAAAAGTTAAAGAAAATATATTTTTGATAAGGCCATGGGAAAGATGGCCTTTTTTTGTCTATTGATAGGAAGGACTTTTTAAAGCATTTTAGCGTAAGTTGACAAAAGGAGTATTACTCCTTTTGTCAACTTAGAGAGATTGTTATATGAGAAAGATTAATAAGATAGTTAATGTGGTTTTGATATTCGCGCTGATAGGGGTGGTTTCGGGTCAGGACCGCGCCTATCCGCAGGCGGGACATGCCCTGAGGATCCCTCTCATGGGCTCGAAAAAAGACCCCGCCGACATAAAGACTTCCATAAAACTGGAACGCGTATCAGTGCCGCGGTTAAACCGTGAAATTTGGGTATCCGATAATGTGCTTTCCCCTAATAATATTTTCACGGAGACCTTTCTTGAGTTTATTCTGGAAAATTCCGGGATGTTCAAAGGTAAAAGAGTCTTAGATTTAGGCACCGGTTCAGGCGTGCTGGCTATCGCGCTTGCCCGCGCAGGGGCGGAAGTCATGGCCGGGGATATTTCTGTTGATGCCGTGGCTGTCGCGAAAGAAAATATCAGGGAGGAAGACGCGGATGCGCAGAAACGGATAACCGTGATATTGAGCGATTTATACGCAGCGATTCCAAAAGACATGTTACAAGGTTTTGATTATGTGGTTTTTAATCATGGTATTTACGCGGGACACCAATCAGCGGAAGATTCAGAAAGTTTTAAAGCGCGCGCCGGAACGGATTTTTGTGTCACATGCCGGGCGTTAGACGGTCTTCCCGGAGTCATCAAACAGGAAGGGGCGGGTTTTTTCTGGGGTTTACGGGGAGTACACAAAAATTTAGCAATATTATCAGAAGGTGGTTTGTGGACAGAGCTTGATTTGATTAAAAATGTTCCGAAAAACTGGATCGCGGCGCCCTTGCCGGAAACAGAACATGATTGGGTTCCAGGAGACCCCCTTATAAAAGTAAGCATATTCAGGATATATGAACCAGTCTTTTTTTCTACGGAAATACCCGCGAATCGTCATCTACGCGGCGCGCAGGCCTGCCTTTAGTTATTTTTAATTGCATAACCAGCCATTTAGCGGTAAAATAATCAAGCGCCACAGGACTTTGGCGGACTTCGGGATAAAATTTTGTTTCACAAAATTTGGGAGGATTTATGCAGGCGGTCAGTTTAGTTTTAAAAAGGGCAAGAGAGGTTTCGATAGCGAATAAGTTTATTTTGGCGTTTGGGATGGCGGGGTTGACCGGTATCCTGGCGCAATTGAGGATAATGCTTCCGTGGACGCCCGTTCCCATAACAGGCCAGACCCTGGCGGTGTTATTGGCGGGAGTCTTGCTTGGCAGGAGTTGGGGGGGCATAAGCCAGGTCATATACGTGGTCCTTGGGGTCGCCGGCATTCCCTGGTTTAACGGATTCGCTGGCGGGTACGGCGTGCTTTTGACCCCGAGCGGCGGGTATCTGCTGGGATTCATATTGTC
>JBAZOA010000026.1:0-16622 GCA_041648935.1 Candidatus Omnitrophota bacterium
AATAGTTATCCACAAAGTAGGGGAGGTTTAAACCTCCCCTACTTTGTGGTATTCCGTTCGACAACAGTCGTTATTTTTCTCACATCGATTTTATCTTTAGAAACAGCGGTAAAAGGCAGAGGGATCTTTCCGTCGGGCAACGCGAACCTCATGCTGAATGTCCCGTCAGGACGCAGATCGACCTTTTCGTCTCCGAGACGGACCTCGGCGTCCGGCTCAGTGCGGCCGTACACGATGAGTTCCGCGCCTATCTCAAAAAAGAATTTCCTGGCGGCGGGGCCCATTATCGATTCGCTCGCGCCCTGCTGGAGGGATTCGCTCCCGCCCAAAAACATGACGTCGGAGGCGCCGAGCAGGATCTTCCTCAATGCCCCTCTCGACAAGCTCTTGTAATACGCCGTGTCCGAGGCGCCGGCGCCCTGCCCGGGATACAGATACCTGTACAGCCTGTTTCTTGAAAGGCGGGCAAACATTATTTCCTTTAATAACGGCGAAAGCCGTCCGTAATATCTCCTTATATCGTCCTCTGTCAGATAGATCCTTCTCCTCGTGCCCTTCCTGGGCGACGGCTGGACATCCATGATACCCTTATAGTATTGCGCGTACAGCGGCGACTCAAAAGAGCGGTGTTCATGCCGTATGGCCTCGGGCCAATTATTAAACTCACCCTTCAGGTCCATCCATATCTCGTCTATCCTGTCCGATGTATTCACTCTCGGGGTATTCACGAAATTCGACCTGGCCATCTGGAAAAACCTGCCCGACGGAGCGATTATCCCGAGGTCGGCGCAATAAGAAACGCTATCCTGCCAGAGATTAATGTACCAGTTTGTGGCGTGCGGCCCGACCTCTATGTCATACCAGTGATTGGCGTTAAACCCGTTAAAATCAATCAAGGTCACGTCATACATCCTTATCACATGCCTGCAGCCGTCCAGGCTTCCGCCCAGCTCGCGCCTCACTGAATCCAGGCAAGCGCCTGATATCTCCCAGTACGCGTATATCCAGTGCGGGTCCTTGGCTATCAGCGTTATGCGGGTAACGTCATAAGAAGGTAATTCATATTCATTCTCTTTTACGCGGGAAACAAAAGCGGGCGCCGGGACTAGGGCCGGCTTAACCGCGGCCGCGGCAGGCGCCATGACCGTCTGCTTACTGGCGGATGGTTTCTGAACAGCTGACTTCCTCCTGGTGGACAAGACAATGGCCTCTCTCCCATTTTTATAGACCCTTTCTACCGGCCTTGCCTTATTTTTATTTCTTTTAGCCATGGCTTATTTGCAGTACACGCTCAAAACCTGGTCAGCGACAACGTCCCAGGAAAAGGCGGTTTCAACGGCGAGGCGGCCGTTTCGGCCCATCCATCTCGCGTGATCAAAGTCTGAAAACAAGGTCCCTATGCCCCATGCGATGGAATCAGGATTCGCGTAAATCTTAAGCCCTGTCACGTCGTGCCAGATAATCTCCGCGGGCCCGCCGTTGGAAGTGGCCACTACGGGCTTCCCGGAACTCCACGCCTCCAGAAGCACTATCCCGAAAGGCTCGTTCCTCGAAGGAACGCATACCGTATCCGCGGCCTTGTACAGATCAGTCAATTTCCAGCCGTTGGTATGACCCAAGAATCTTGTCGCGTGGCTCACGCCCATATGCCTGGCCTTGTCTTCCACGCCCCAGCGCATCTCCCCGTCCCCGACAAAAACAAACTTCGCGTTATTGTGATATTTAAGTATATTAGGTATGGCGTCCACCAATAAATCAGGGCCCTTCTGGTAAACCATCCTGCCCACAAAAAGCACCATGGGATCCAACGGGCCTATGCCGTAATATTTTCGCACCGCGGCAGGGTCTATCCATCCGTCAAAATGCCTGTAATTGACCCCGTTATACACGACGTCCACCTTCCAATCAGGCACGTTATACATCCAGCCGATCTCTCCCTTTATGGCCTTTGAGACAGCTATGACGTTATCCGCGCAGAATGTCCCGTGTCTCTCATGATCTATTATCCTGGCCGAATTCCCGCCGTGAAAATTATTGCCGCACCTGCCGTATTCAGTGGAATGCATGGTCATAATACCCTTGACCGGCCTCACCTCTTTTATCCAGACCATGGCGTTGGAACTGAGCCAGTCATGAGCGTGCACGACATCAAAAGGCCCGCCAAAGGCCTCTGTCTTGAAATACACGTCCACGAACGCGCGGCACATGTTATTTATCTCTTCGACAAAATCCCCGCTTGAACGATAAGGACACCTGTGATAATGCACCCCGTGGATGCATTCGTACCAGGCGTGATCCGGCTTGCCCATGCGGGTAAACACGTGGACCTCGTGGCCCTTGCGCTCAAGGGCGCACGCCAATTCAGAAACGTGTACCCCCACCCCGCCTACGCATATGGAATGGATTGCCTCCCATGAAAAAAGCGCTATTCTCATACTAAATCATTCCCCTTAGTTGACACACGAGTAATACTCCTTTTGTCAACTAAGGAACCTCTAAGTTGACAAAACTAGTATTACTTCAGTGTCAACTTGTTATATCTGAATTACTGAATTCTCGGTGCCGTATGTGTTCTTCGCGAAAAGACTGTTAAACGGATCCTTCTGCCATTGGCCGTCAACCACGAATTTATACTCGTACCTGCCGGGCTTAAGGTTCAAATCCCTTGTCCATGTCCCGTTTTTCGACTTCTTGAGAGTTGTCTTTGAAGGATTCCAGGAATTAAAATCCCCCGCCAGTTTTACTTCCTTGGCCTCGGGCGCGCTGTACTTGAAAGTTATGGTCTTGCCGGATGATGATCTTGCCATTTCAACACCTCCTGTTAGTTTAAAAATGGATGACACCCCTCTCTTACAATGGGACATAATTATATCCCGTAAGGGGAATTTTGTAAATAGGCATAAATGCCTATTCCCCGGGGGTATTTTTACCTATACACTATATAGTGGTTATGCCTTCCTTCAATGCGTACCTGATGAGGTCTGCCTGGCGGTGGATGCTCAATTTCTGCATTATATTGTTCCTGTGGGCAAGGGCTGTCTTTACGGATATCTTCAGGTGGGCCGCTACTTCCTTGTTGGTATGCCCTTCCGCCACAAGCTGTAATATCTCCCTTTCGCGCTGGGTGAGCGCGACTATCTTCCTCTGGCTGATTTTCTTGCCTTTCCTGTCAATGTAATCCTGTATGACAAAATTTGATATCTTAGGGCTTAAAAAGTATTCGCCTTTATTAACCGTGCGGATCGCCTGGATTATCTCGTCCGCGGCCGAGTCCTTAAGGACATATCCTTTTATGCCGAAACTCAGCGCCTTTTCTATGAACGCGCGGTTGTCGTGCATGCTGAGTATGATTATCTTGTTATTCTGGTCCAGCTGTATTATGCGATTTGAGGCCTCAAGGCCGTTCAGGATGGGCATTGTTATGTCGATGATGAATATATCCGGGGAAAGTTTTTTGGCGATATTCACGACCTCTTCGCCGTTAGAGGCCTCCGCTACTACCTTTATATCAGATTCCTGGGAAATAATGGCTCCCAAACCCTGCCTTACAATCGAATGGTCATCCGCCAATACTACTTCTATGGGCATAATCTTCGTCTAAGTTGACAAAAGGAGTATTACTTGAGTGTCAACTTAGCGCGCGTGTTTTACGCGTCTTTTAAGGAAAAAGACGCCGTTATGCTGGTGCCCTTGCGGGGTTTTGAGTCAATCAAAAACTTGCCGCTCAAAAGGTCCACGCGCTCTCTCATGCCGCGCAGACCCACCTGGTCGGGGCTCATGTTCTTCATGATTTCCTTCTGGTCAAAACCCACCCCGTCATCCTCTATGAAAAGATTGATCTTATTATTCTCTATCAGAAGGTCCATCTTGACGTGCTTTGCCCTGGCGTGTTTCACTATATTGTTAAGGGCCTCCTGGATGATCCTGTACAGATTTATGGCGAGCTCTTCTTTTATGCTGACGTTGTTGAGGTTTTCCCTGAATTTTATGTCCAGGGGATAAGTCTTGGTATAATGGGAGAAAAGTTCGCGCAGGACAGCGGCTATGCCGAGGATGTCCAGCTCCGCGGGCCTCAGGTCCAGCACCAGTGTCTTTATCCTCCTGGAGGATTCGCTGAGGATCGACTTGGCGTCCCTGATGATGGTCAGGGCCTTTTTGTAATTCCCTTTTTCTATTTCCTTCTCTAAAATATTCAAGGCAGAACCAAGGGAAACCGACAACTGGCCCGTCTCATCGTGGAGGTCGCGCGATATCCGGCTGCGTTCCTCTTCCTGGATCGCCAGTATGTGCTTTGAGTGTTCCCTTGATTCTGCCTCTGCCATAAAAACTACAGGCCTTTATTGGCTATGTACTCTATCAGATCGACTACCCTGCAGGAATAACCCCATTCGTTATCGTACCAGCTCAATACCTTAACGAGCCTCTTGTCGATCACGTAGGTGAGCCCCGAATCGAATATCGAGGATCTCGGGTTGCCGTTAAAATCCTTTGACACGAGCGGCTTGTCGCAGTACTCCAGGATGCCGTTCAGACGGCCTTCAGCGGCTTCTTTCATCGCCTGATTGACCTCTTCCTTGGTCGTGTCTTTTTCCACCTCGCAGACAAGGTCCACTAAAGAAACGTTGGGTGTCGGCACCCTTATCGCCAGACCGTCCAGCTTACCCTTTAATTCAGGCAACACGAGGCTTACCGCCTTAGCGGCGCCGGTGGTCGTGGGTATCATCGAAAGCGCGGCCGCCCTTGCCCTTCTAAGATCCTTATGTACCAGGTCAAGGACCTTCTGGTCATTCGTGTAGGAATGTATTGTCGTCATCAGGCCTCTCTTAATCCCGAATTTTTCTATCAATACCTTGGCGACTGGCGCCAGGCAATTCGTGGTGCAGGAGGCGTTCGATATGACGCTGTGCTTTGACGGGTCGTATACCTTCTCGTTCACGCCCATCACCACGGTCAAGTCCTCATTTTTGGCCGGGGCCGTGATGATGACTTTTTTCGCCCCCGCCTGTATGTGCTTTACCGCCTTTTCCTTTTCCGTGAATACGCCGGAGGACTCTATGACTATCTGCACGCCCAGGCTTGCCCACGGGATCTCGGCCGGATCCTTGAAATTCAATACCTTTATCTCCTTGCCGTTGACGACAAGCGAATTTTCCCTGGCCTCTATATTCACCTTTAGCTCACCGAGGATAGAATCGTATTTTAAGAGATGCGCGAGCGTCGCGGTGGGTGTGGGCAGATCGTTTACCGCGACAAAATCTATATTGCGGCTCTCAATCGCCGCCCTGAAAACGTTTCTGCCTATCCTGCCAAAACCATTGATGCCTACTTTTACCGCCATGATATTACCTCCTTGTTGTTTATATCTTAGTTTCCCTGAGAATCTTCGCCGCGAATTCGGGCGATGTCGGGTTTATGTAAAGTCCCGAGCCCCACTCAAAACCCGCGACATTCGTCAATTTCGGCATTATCTCCAGATGCCAGTGAAACTCCTCATTCACGCCGTCCCTTATCGGCGCGGTGTGTATTATGAAATTATAGGCCGGGTCGTTCAACGCCACCTTGAGCCGCATCAGGATATCCTTCAGCATCAGCGCCATGTCGTTCACTGTCGCATCGTCTATTGTCTTGAAATGAGGGTTGTGATTCTTGGGTATTATCCACGCCTCGAAAGGAAAACGCGACACGAACGGGCACAGGACGATAAAATTCTTATTTTCCGAAACCACGCGCTCCTTTTCCTGAAGCTCCTGCGCGATCATGTCGCAGAAGACACACCTTTCCCTGTACTTGAAATAATTGGAAGCGCCCTTCAATTCTTCCTTGACCCGCTTGGGCACTATCGGCAGGGCCACGAGCTGAGTATGCGAGTGTTCCAGCGAAGCGCCTGCCGGCTCGCCGTGATTCTTGAATATCAATATATACCTGAACCTCTGGTCATTCTCCAGGTCAAGGCTTCTCGAGCGATATTTCAGTATCACGTCCTTTATCTGGCTTGGGGTCAGATCAGCCAGGTCCTTGCCGTGGTCAGTGTTCTCCACGATGACCTCGTGAGCGCCGACGCCGTTGGACAAATCGAATATCCCTATGCCGCGCTTATCTATGCCGCCTTCTATCTTCAGCGCCGGAAATTTATTGGAAACTACCCTGACTGACCAGCCCGGCGTATCCGCCTTTGTGTCAGGCGCCCTGACCGCCTCTATCTCCGGAGGCGTCATCTTCTCGTTCCCGACACAAAAAGGGCATGTCCCGCCTTTTTTAATCTGCGGCCTCAGGTCATAATCTGATGGATTTTTCGGCCTGGTGACCTCAACCGTCACCCATCTCCCGGATATGGGTTCCCGCCTTAACTGTGACATTATAAAGTTACCTCTCGCAAATATTTAGCCGCTTCCTCGGGCGGGGTCGGATTTATATAAAAACCCGTGCCCCACTCAAAACCGGCCACCTGCGTTATCCTCGGCATCACCTCTATGTGCCAATGATAATCCTCTTCTATGGTATTCCAGTAACCCGGCCTCTTGACGTGCCTGAAAGGGGCCGTGTGCACCATGTAATTATACGGGGGGTCGTTCAGGGCCTTTGACAGCTTCGCGAACACTGTCTTCATCACCTTTGAAAGATCCGCCACCTCATCAGGCTGGATGTTCATGTAATCCGACCTGTGCGTCTTGGGCAATATCCAAAGCTCAAAAGGGAATCTCGACGCGAATGGCGCGATGGCCACCATCTTTTCCGTTTCCATGACAATCCTGGAACCTGTCTCTATCTCCTGCCTTATCATGTCGCAGAATATGCACCTGTCCTTGTATTCGTAATAAAAACGCGTACCCCTCAGCTCTTCCTTGACCCTGGTGGGGGTAACGGGCGTCGCTATGAGCTGGGAACGCAGATGTTTTGTCTTGCCGCTCCCTCCCGCCTTCAGGCCGTGATTTTTGAAAAGCAGGCAATACTTAAACCTCTGGTCCCTTTCCAGCTCTTTTATGCGGTACACGCTGGTATTTATGACGTTCGATATCTCATGTTCGGACAATTGATATATATCGGTAAGATGCTTTGAAGATTCTATTATCACTTCATGAGCGCCTATCGGGTTCATGACATCGTACATGCCCTGCCCGCGCCGCTGGAGCTCTCCCTCTATCTTGAATTTGGGGGCTACGCTCGGCACCACCCTGACTTCCCATCCGGGAGAATCCTGCTTGGTGCCCGGTTTTCTTATGGCGTATATCTCCGGCGGAGTGGACTTCTCATGACCCTCGCAAAAAGGACAATGCCCTTCAGGGGCGTCCTGGTGAACGATCTTGAAATCGTTCGGCCTCTTGGCCCTCTCAGTGGAAATTATCACCCATCTTCCTATGACCGGATCTTTTCTTAATTCTGGCATTTTTTCAGTTTTAAGTTGTAAGTTTTAAGTTATAAGTCTTAGACATTATAACATCTTTTTTTATTTCCGCAAGAAAAATTTTGTCAGCTTGTGGCCCGCGATGAATTCCTCAGCGGTCATCCTGCGCGAACCTTCCAACTGAAGCTCTTTTATCCTCAGGACGCCTTTTCCCGTCTTGACCAATATGCCGTCTTTGTCCGCCTTCAGGACCTCGCCGGGCCTGGCGTCCTCCGCTGGGGCGCCGGCTGGCTCCGCCTTCCATATCTTGAGCATCTTTTTATCCAGATACGTGAAGCATCCGGGCCACGGCACAAAGGCCCTGACCCTGCCACGGATCTCTTCCGCGGACCCGGTCCAATCTATCAACCCATCATCTTTTTTCAATTTTGGCGCGTAAGTCGCCTTCGCGCTGTCCTGCGGCGCGGAATCGAGCTCATTGTTCCTGATGGCCCGCAGCGTTTCCCTGACAAGCTCGGCGCCTTTTCTGGAAAGTTTTTCCGCGAGAGAAACGGCGTCATCCTCATCGTCTATGCGGACCGACCCCTGCAGGACAATATCGCCCTCGTCCATCTTTTCGTTCATCCTCATGATAGTCACGCCCGTCGCCTTTTCCCCGCCGGCGATGGCCCGGTTTATGGGCGCCGCGCCGCGGTACTTCGGCAGCAAGGACGCGTGGACATTAAGTGAAAATTTTTTCGGCACCGCCAATACGGCCCTGCTCAATATCTGCCCGAAACTCACCACCACAAAAAGATCGGCGTCGGCCTTTTTCAGGTACGCTATCGAAGCAGAGTCGTTGACCCTCAAGGGCTGGTATATCTTTATTTTATTTTTTTCAGCGTAGTCCTTGACGGGCGTATGGCCCATCGCGAGGTCCCTACCTTTTTTCCTGTCAGGCTGAGTAACGATAAGGGCGACGTCTTCTTCTTTTATCAGGACATCAAGGATCGGGATCGCGAAATTTGAACTGCCAAAAAAGATTATCTTCATAATTCAACGCAGATTTTGGAATTAATGTGTTTCATGGCCCTATTGCGCCTGAAAAACCCGAGCCGGTCTATGAAAAGCACGCCGTCAAGATGGTCAGCCTCATGCTGGATTACCCTCGCGAGGAGGCCGCCTGTCTCTATCCTAACGAACTTGCCGTCCAGGTTCAGCGCCTCGACCGCGATCCACTCAGGCCTTATGACATCGCTCGTCAGCTCAGGTACGCTGAGACAGCCTTCGCAGTAACTTGACTTACCTTTTTTCTTCAGGATCCTGGGATTTATGAGCGCGAGCGGCTCGGCGCCCCCATCCAGGGCCTCTATGACTATGAGACGCCTGGAGACCCCGACCTGCGGCGCGGCCAGACCCACGCCCCTCGCGGAACGCATTGTCTCTACCATATCGCGGGCAAGAGTCCTCTCCTTGTCGCCCACCTTTCTGATGGCCGCCGCTTTTTTACGCAATACCCTGTCAGGATATTTTTTGATTTCTAAAATAGCCATGATAAATTATTTTAACACATCTCTTCCGCCTTGACAACCAGATAACCTTCCTGTAAACTCTATCTATATGATAAACGAACAGGAATTAAAGGAATTTTATAATAAGGGCGTCCTGGCGTTCGAGAAACAGAATTACGGGTACGCCATAGAGATATTCTCTCAGATATTATCTTTGCATTACGACAACCTCGAGGCAAGGCATTTCCTGCATCTCTCGCTTATGCAAAAGGCGAAAAACGAACCGCCTTCTTTTACCGCCAAGACCATGGGCGCTGTCTCGGGCCTTCTCCTCTCCATGAAAGCCGAGGGCCTGCTGAAAAAAGATAATACCGCCGCGGCGCTTGAAACCCTGGAAAATATGATCGCCTCCGACCCGGCTAACATCAGCGCGTTTAAAAAAATCGCGGAGGTGTTTTATAAAAAAGGTCTCCTGAGCCACGCGGCAAACAACCTCGAAGAGGCGAAGACGATCAACCCGAAAGACATAGACGTGTTAAAAAAACTCGGGGAGATATACTTGAAAAAAGACGATTACCAGAACGCGCGGGTGAATTACGAATCAGCCCTCAAGATCAACCCCAACGACACCGACGCCCTGAGATCCCTCAAAAACCTGGACGCCCTCGGCACCATAAAACGCGAGTTCAACTCCTAATACGGGTCCACGTCAACGGTCACGAACATGCCGGAACCCCTGACGCCATCCAATACCTTTTTTAAAATACCGGTGATGGTCTCGACCTTTTCCGATTTCAGAAATACGTTCCATCTGTACATGCCTTTCATCCTTGAAATCGGCGCGGGCGCCGGGCCAAGGACATCCACATTCTCCGGCTTATTCCTCTCCAGAGAATCCCTTAGCCGTTCGCTCAGGTCCATGACCCTTTTCTCGTTTCTGCCCCTTATCGTGATGCTCACCATGTGGCAGAAAGGCGGGAGATTGAGCTCTTTGCGGAATTGAATCTCCTTGTCATAAAAGGCATTGTAATCGTGGGTCTTGGCCGCCTGTATTGAATAATGCTGGGGCGTGTAGGTCTGTATGATTACCCGTCCGCCGAGGTCGCTCCTCCCGGCGCGGCCCGCCACCTGGGTCAGGAGATTAAAGGTCCTTTCGCCGGCGCGGAAATCAGGCAGGCTCAGCGCGGTGTCAGCGGATATGACACCGACAAGCGTGACCTTCGGAAAATCAAGCCCTTTGGCTATCATCTGAGTCCCTATGAGCACGTCTATCTTGTGGTCTTTAAATCTTGAAAGCACCTTCTCATGCGCGCCGCGCTTGTGGGTCGCGTCGGTATCCATGCGAGCGATGGCCGCCTGCGGAAAAAGACGGTGCGCCTCGCTCTCGACCTTCTCCGTGCCGAGGCCCCAATATTTGATGTAAGACGAATTGCACTTCGGGCATATCTCGGGCGGGTCTATCCTGTAATCGCAGTGATGGCATATGAGTTTTCTCGTGTCAAAATGATAGGTGAGGCTCACGCTGCAGCGCTTGCACTTGACCACGTGTCCGCACTTCCTGCAGTTTATGAAAGTCGAGAACCCTCGCCTGTTTAAAAAGAGTATCACCTGCCTTTCCTCGTTCACGTCTTTTTCGATCCATTCCTTGAGCCGCATCGAGAAAATCGGTATCCTCTTTACCTTGGTCACCTCGTCTTTCATGTCCACTATCTCCACCTCGGGCATCAGCCGCGAGTCAATCCTCTCGGCCAGTTCAATGAGCTGGAAATCCCCTTTTTTCGCCGCGTAAAAAGATTCCAACGACGGCGTCGCGCTCCCGAGTATAACAACCGCGCCATTGAGCTCCGCCCTTTTTATCGCGACCTCCCTGGCGTTATACCTCGGCGCGTCGTCCTGCTTATAAGAGGTCTCATGCTCCTCGTCCACCACTATCAACCCTAAATTCCTCACCGGCGCGAATATGGCTGAGCGCGCGCCGACCACTATCCGCGCCTCGCCTGACGTGATCCTTTCCCACTCCCTGCCGCGCCTGGAATCCAGAAGCCGCGAATGCAGGACCGCTATATTGTCCCCGAACCTCGCCCTGAAACGCGCCACTGTCTGCGGGGTAAGCGAGATCTCCGGGACAAGCACTATGCTTGAAAGCCCGTCTTTAAGCGCGTGATCTATGGACTGCAGGTATACCTCCGTCTTTCCGCTGCCCGTGACGCCGTGCAGGAGAAAGACTTTATGTTTCCTTGAGTCTACGCACGTCTTCAGGGAATCCAGGGCCTCTTTCTGCTCAGGCGTGGGATCAAGATGCGTGTCTGACCCGTCCACGTATTCCGGCGCCGGGGCCTCTTTGTCCTCCCTTGCCTTTACGGCCCTTTTTGATTTTGAGATTTTTTTCAGCGCGCCCGGCACGGCCGCGGCGAGCGCCTCGCCCCATGAGGAATAATAATATTCCGCGATCCATTTGGTAAGCTTCAGTATCTCCTCTTCCAGAGGCGGCATTTTAACGACGCTCATTATCGGCTTTATGTTTTTTATCTTTGTTTCCGATAAAAACCCGACGATAAAACCGGTGACCACCTTATTCCCGAAAGACACCTCGGCGATACACCCTACCTTCGCCTCTTCTCTCAGCGCGTCCGGGACGGAATAGGTAAAAGGGCCTTCTATGGGGCGGTTTATTACGATATTAGCGAATCTGGGAGTCTGCATGTATACTCACGGCCTTGGGTGAAATTTCTGGTGGATTGACTTCAGGCGGTCCTTGCTCACGTGCGTGTAAATCTGGGTGGTAGAGATGTCCGAATGCCCCAGCAGTTCCTGCACGACCCTCAAGTCCGCGCCCCTCTCCAGGATATGCGTCGCGAAAGAATGCCTGAGGGTATGAGGGGTGATCTTCTTTTTGATCCCCGCCTCTTTCGCGTATCTTTTTATGATCTTCCAAAACGTCTGGCGGGACATTGATCCGCCGAGACGGGTCAAAAACAGGAAATTCGAAACCTTTTTTTTAAGAAACACGGGCCTGGCCTTATCAAGATACCTCGCCACGGCCTCCTTCGCCTTCCTGCCAAAAGGCACTATCCTTTCCTTGGAACCCTTGCCGAAACACTTCACGAAGCCGACCTCCATATTCACGTCGTCCATCTTCAGATAAACTATCTCGGAAACCCTCATGCCGGTGGCGTACATGAGTTCCAGGCACGCCTTGTCCCTGATGCCCATCGGATCCCTGAGGTTCGGGGCCGCCAGGAGCGCCTCGACCTCGGACAGGTTCAGGGCGAACGGCAGTTTTTTCCAGAGTTTCGGGGATTCTATGATGTTGGCGGGGTCTTCCTTGATCCTGTTTTCCTTTATGAGGAATTTAAAAAAACTTTTCAGGCACGCCAGCTCGCGGGACACGGAATTGGAGGCGAGCCCCCTGTCCCTTTCCTTCAGCATGAAAGACATTATTGTCTGTCTGGAGATACTCCCCACCGCCCCCGGCTTCTCCGTCTTTAAAAATTCTGAAAATTTTCCCAGGTCTCTCCTGTATGAGGTAAGCGTGTTTTTGGCCATGCCCCTTTCCACAGACAGGTAACTCAGGAACTCCTCAATAATCTCTCTCATAAAATCCTTTTCTCATTTCCTATTGTCGTGCTCGGCCCGTGGCCCGGATACACGACATACCCGTCGTCAAGCGTCAGCAATCTCTCTTTTATGGAACGCGCTATGTCTCTTTCCGAGCCGTACTCAAAATCAGTCCTGCCTATGCCCTGGCAAAAAAGGGTGTCGCCCGTAAAGACCACGCCTTCGCCTTTAAGGCATATGGAACCCGGCGTGTGGCCCGGGGTATGGATCACCTGGAGCGCGGTATTGCCTATTTCCAGGACATCGCCGTGTTCCAAAAGACGCGACGCGGACTTTGTCTTCAGCATGAAACCAAACACCCCTGAGAGATTTTTTGAGGGGTCGCGGAGAAAATCCGCGTCCAGGCGGTGTATCCATATGGGGACACCGAACTCGCCGTCGGCCCCTATGTGGTCGCCGTGGCCGTGAGTATTTATCACCGCCATAGGCCTAAGGCCCTCTTTCTCTATCACCTTCCTGATCTTCGAATAATCCCCGCCGGGATCTATCACGAAGATATCTCTTGTCGAGGCGTCGCCGGCCAGATAACAATTCGCCTCCATCATACCGGCGACTATTTTCTTAATTAACATTTTTATTTTTCAATTCCAGCGAATTTTTGACGTCGGAATACGAAAACCTCTTCTCTATCTGCCGCCTGGTCTGCTCAAGGAGCCGCCGCATCCTGTACGTCTCGTTCCTTGTCAGGTCTATCTTTCTGATCGAGGGGTCGATAGACAGGATCTCGTTTATGAAAGGCTCCAATTCCAGGCCCTTCGGGTCATTGAGATATTTCTTCATCTCAATCAGATTGGCTATGATCTGGTCATAACATTCCACGCGTTTCTTGTATCCGCCCCCCATGCGGTCTATCAATTCCCCCTGCCACGTCTTCCAGAACAAAAAATGCTTTTTATACAATTCGTCCACCCTGAGCTCTTTCGCGTAATCATAAGTAGCGACTATGGGAAGGGGCTTCGGCTCCTCTTTTTTCTTGCGCGCGAATTTCCGCTGGACACCGGCGCAGCCCGCGACGCTCACGCACAGCATAAACACGATCAGACACATCGCTTTCCTGTTCTTTATCATCCGGCACCGCCTATCATTTTTTTAAAATCGCCTTCGTCTATGACCTTGACCCCGAGGGCCCTCGCCTTTTCAAGCTTTGTCCCGGGCTCCTTTCCGGCTATCAGATAATCCGTATTCCCGCTCACGCTCGAAGACGCGTTGCCGCCTAAAGAGCGTATCAATTCCTCTATCCGCGGCCTTGAAAAATCCTCCAGCGAGCCAGTGACCACAAAAGTCTTGCCCTCCAATAATCCGGCGGCCTGGCGGCCTGACGGCCTGAGGGCCACATTGACCCCCGCCTTCTTCAATTTTTCGATAACCTGCTTATTTTCCCTTGTCCTGAAAAAATTAAATATGCTTTCGGCCATCACCGGCCCTATCTCATTTATGTCCTGTAGTTCGCCAATCCCGGCGCCGGCTATCTTTTCGAGCGAACGGAACCTGGAGGCGATTACCCATGCGCTCCTGACCCCCACGTGCCGTATGCCGAGGCCGTATACCAGGCGGTTCAGCGCGTTTGACTTGCTATTCTCTATGGCGGCCATCAGATTTGACGCTGATTTTTCAGCCATCCTCTCCAACCCGGCCAGCCCTTCCTGTTTCAGGAAATATATATCGCCGTAATCGCGTATTATTTTCTTATCCACAAGCTGGGACACTATCGCGTCTCCCATGCCCTCTATATCCATCGCCTCTCTTGACGCGAAATGCAGTATCTTTTCCTTTACCTGGGCCGGGCACGCGGCGTTATCGCACCTGAAAGCGACCTCTCCCGCGACGCTTACCACCTCTGACTTGCATACCGGGCACTTGCGCGGCATTGAGAATTTCTTCTCAGATCCGGCGCGCTTCTTTTTCACTACCTCCACTATCTGAGGGATTATCTCGCCCGCCTTTTCAATCAAAACATGGTCGCCTATCCTCACGTCCTTGCGCTCAATCTCGTCCTGGTTATGAAGCGACGCGCGGCTCACGACACTGCCGGCCAGTTCAATCGGTTTCAGCACGGCCACGGGCGTGAGCGCCCCTGTCCTTCCGACCTGGACAATGATATCCTCCAGGATAGTTTCTTTTCTCTCCGCGGGAAATTTATAAGCTATCATCCATCTCGGGCTCTTCGCGGTCTGGCCGAGCGCGTCCTGATACAAAAAGGAATCCACTTTTATCACCATGCCGTCTATATCATAATCCAGACCGCGTCTCTTTAATTCCCACTCATCGCAATAACCAATGACCTCGTCTATCGAGCGGCATTTTTTTATGTGCGGGTTGACCCGAAACCCAGATTCCCTTAAAAATTCAAGCGCCTCGAATTGCGTCCTGAACGATTTTTTCCCGGCGTATCCCATGCCGTAAATCCACATGTCCAGGCGCCTCTTCGCGACAATGGAACTATCCAGTAATTTCAGGGAACCGGCCGCGGCGTTCCTTGGATTCGCGAAAAGCTCTCCGCCGGCGTCTTCTTTTTCCTCGTTTATCTTCAAAAATACCTTGCGCGGCAGATAAACCTCGCCCCTTGCCTCAAACAATTCCGGCGCCTTGGCGTCTTTCCTGAGCGTGAGCGGCAGGCTTTTTATTGTCTTCAGGTTAACCGTAACGTCATCCCCTTTAAAACCGTCCCCGCGCGTAGCGCCCCGGACAAACCTGCCTTTTTCATATAAAAGCGATATACTTACACCGTCTATTTTCAGTTCAACCGTGTAATCCAGCTGATCTACTTCTAAATTCTTCCTGACCCGCTTATCAAACTCCCGTATCTCTTCCGCGGAATAGGTATTATCCATGCTGAGCATGGGCACCCTGTGCTCCACTGTCTGAAATTCTTTCAGGACCTGGCCGCTTACCCTCTGGGTAGGAGATTCCGGCGAGACAAGCTCCGGATGGGCCTCTTCGAGCCTCTTGAGCTCCGCCATGAGAAGATCGTATTCCCGATCAGATATCTCCGGCTTATTATCAACGTAATATTTCACGTCGTGCCGATCGATTATCCCCCTCAGCTCCATTATCCTTTTCTCAATATTCTTCTTCATCTCACCTTAGTTGACACTGAAGCAATACTCCTTTTGTCAACTTAGCGGCTAAAATTCTATGTCAAAAGCCGTGAATTCCTTTTCCGGTTTTCCCCAGGACAAATCCACATCGCGTATATAAGAACCAAGCTGGCCGTTTTCTATCCTGTCCAAAAATTCTTTAAGCAATCCTTCTTCCGCCTCAGCGACTATCTCCACCCTGCCGTCTCTCAGATTTTTAACCCAGCCGGTAACGCCTATCGCGGATGCGATATCGCTGGCGGTATACCTGAACCCGACCCCCTGCACGTTTCCCGAATAAAATACATGAACGCGTTTAAAATCCATATGCGTAAGTTGACAAAAGGAGTATTACTCGTGTGTCAACTTAGAAGGAGGTATTCCTCGAAACGTACCCAGAAAGGATCCACTTTTGGGTGCTCGAGATTCTGTTTCCTGCCATTCTCTACCGTGCAAATCCCTTCTTTTTCGTCAACGACCTCGCCCGCTACGCTCGCGGGTATGCCTTCGGCCTTCAGCGCATTCACCACCGCGCCGGCCTTCTTTTTATTAACCGTCGCCAACAAAGTACCTTCGCTTATCGCCCTGTAAGGATCTATCCTGAAACACTCGCAGGTCTTTTTCACCTCATCCTGCATTACGATGTCGTCTATATCGATGCGCATGCCGACCCTGGAATGGGCCGCCATCTCGTAAAGCCCGCCAAAGATACCGCACTCCGTGGCGTCATGCATCGCGGTGACGCCGCCCACCTCAGCCGTGACCAGGGCGTCCTTCACAGTGGACATCTGATAATAAACATCCTGCGCCCGCTTGACAAAACCCTTGCCGTATTTTTCTTCCAGGAATTTCGGGAAATACGCCGCCATGAGGCCGGTGGTCTCTATCGCCGGGCCTTTTGAGATGACTATGGCGTCCCCGATCCGGCATTTCGGCGCGATCAGTTTCTCTTTTTTATCAATGCCGAATACCGTGGCGCCGCCTACCATGGGATAATTGCATCCCGCGTATCTCGCGGTATGACCTGTCACCACCGCTATGCCGAGCGCCCTGCATTCCTTGTCAACCGTATCCCACATCACCGCAAGCTCGTCC
>JBAZOA010000027.1:0-16466 GCA_041648935.1 Candidatus Omnitrophota bacterium
CCGAATTAAACCCTTCCCTGCGCAGATAAGACAGACAGAAATTCCCTGGCCGTATTTTCCCACGTAAAAACCCTGGCCCTTTCCATCCCCCTCTTCACAAGGCCCCGCCTGAGATCCTCATCCCTTATAATCCTCAGGATGGCGTCGCCTATCTCCTCGTGATTATCCGGATTTACCAATAAAGCGCCGTCACCCGCTATCTCCCCGCAGGAAGACGTGCTGGATGTGACTACCGGCGCGCCATGGCCGAAGGCCTCCACTATCGGAAACCCGAATCCTTCATAAAAAGACGGATACGCGAACACGGACGCATTTCCGTAAAGTCCGGCCAGCTCCGCGTCAGGCACATACCCCTTGAATATTATATCTTTTTTGAATTCAGAGTTTTCGTATTCCCTGAAAATATCCTCGTACATCCAGCCTTTCATCCCGCAGATATACAATTTATGGCTTATCCCAAAATTTTTCTTGAGCCGGTTAAACGCCTTTATAAGGCCCTGCGCGTTTTTTCTCGGTTCCAGGGTCCCCACAAAAAGGATATATCCGCCGTCCCGCCGCCCGGCGAAAACCCCGCCCGCCCGCTCGCCGGCCCGAACAGAGACGCCCGGATATATGACCCGGATCCTGGAATCATCCACATTGTAAAATTTCATGAGATCGGATTTCGTGTTATGAGAATCCGCTATCAGCGAATCAGCGTCATCTAAAATCTTTTTAAGCTGGCCTTCGATCCGGCTTATGGTCCGGGGTTCATGGACAAAGGGGTAAGCCTTTACGATTACGTCATGGATAGTAACGACATACCGCGCCTTTTTCGGCCTTTCCAAGTCAAACGAAGACGTATGAAAGGCCTCCATGTCCGGCAGGACGGCGTTAATCCCTCTTTTAAAATAATCGACCCTGTGTGAAAAATTCTTCCCGGGAAGAGGAGGCAGGCGCCTCTTAAAATCAAAAATCCTTTTCCTGCTGTAAAGACGGTATGAATTTTTGGTATCCGCGGCCGCAAGGGCCTTTATGAGATTGATGGTATATCTGCCTATGCCCGTGCTGCTTTTAAGGGTAGAGCGTATGTCTATTCCGATCTTCATTTATTTTGGGAGGATATCAAACATTCTTTTACAGCTGACGTCCACGCTGTTGCAGTATTTCACCACTTCCTCAAACACATCCTTCGGCAGCGCCGGGATGGCAATGATCAGCTCGTCGACTTCCCTGCGTTTCATTATTCTCTCCATGTCCTTCCTGGATCCAAGCACGGCTATCCCATGTATGCGCCTGCCTGTCTTTTCCTCATCATCATCCAGAAATCCCACGGGTTCATAATTAAGCATCTTGTTGTTTTTCAATTCCCTCAGTATATATTCCCCGGCGTCGCCCGCGCCGTATATAAGGACCCTTTTTCCGCGCAGATGAGCGCGATCGAATATCTCCTTGTACACCCTTTCCAGGACCCTCGCGCCTGAAATGAACACGAACAATAAGAGCCAGTCTATCACAAAAACAGCCCTTGAGAAGTCCTGAAAACGCCAGATCAAAAGAATGGCCGCCATCGAGGCCAATGACGCGGAAGAAACGGCCTTGAATATATCGATCAGGTCAGAGACCCCGACATATCTCCAAATGCCCCTATATAGACCAAATTTGAAAAAGACAACATACTTTATGATCAATATAATAGGCATGGAACGGAAAATGAGGTCCTGATTTTCCGCGGAAAGCACCCCCTCGAAACGCAGAAGATTAGCCGATATATATGAGGCGCATATCAATATAAAATCGACCCCCACTTCAAGGATCCTCCTCTTATGCAAAATAATACTATTCAAGACCACATTGCCGTTACCGTTTCGTTTCGGCGGCGCGCCGGCCTCTTTGACCTCGTAGACCTTCACCTTTCCAAGGAACACCGCGAAATATACCAGGATTATCACGGCCAGCAATATGAGCACCGTCGTTATGAGAAAGTTCACGAAAATAGACACTATGCTGATCACGCCGAATATCACGCTGATGAAATACAGGACGTATACCGCCTTTTTCTCGGATAGACCCAAGACCACCATCCTGTGCGACAGGTGATCCTTGCCGCCCTGAAAAATACGCCTGGAATTGATCCCTCTCATGACACTGACAAATATGGTGTCAAATATGGGAACCGCCAAAACCAATATCGGGACAGCCAACATCATCAATAAATGCGCTGGTTCCTTCCAGCTCCCCTGCAGGGCGATCGCCCCAAGGATAAACCCAACGAACATGCTCCCGCAATCTCCCATAAAGATCTGGGCCGGATTATAATTGTACCTTAGAAAACCGAGAAGGGCCCCGGCCATTATCAGGGAGGGGAGCGCCACTACGATATTATTATTCAGAAAAGTGAACGTGAAAAGAACCAAGGACACGATGGCCGCTATCCCGCCGGAAAGCCCGTCCATGTTATCAAGCAGATTGAAAGAGTTTATGATCGCCAGCATCCAAAAAATCGTCACGGGCACGCTCACTATCGCGTAAGGTATCACCTTTATGTATACCCCGAAAGTAACCAATAGGGACGCGATCAATATCTGGCCCAGCAGTTTGGAATAAGGCTTGATGTGCACGATATCGTCAAAAAGCCCCAGGCCGAAGATAAAACACCCGCACAGGATCATGCCTATGTCCTCTATGGTAAATTTTATGAAAATTATATACGGTATTAAAAAAGAGACGAATATGGCTATGCCGCCGAAAAGGGCCGTGGGCTTCTTATGCCACCTGTCCTCCCTGGGTTTCGCAACATAGCCGCGCGCCACCGCGATCCTTTTAATCAGCGGCGTGAGTATGATCGAGAGAGAAAAAGAAAGTAAAAATGGTATGAGGTAGGAATTAAGCATAATAATCTACTACGCTCTTTATGATGCCTTCAAGGGCTACGGTGGGCTTGAAACCAATGAGACCCCTGATCCTGCCCGTATCAGGCACCCTCCTCTGCATGTCTTCAAAACCCTCTTCGTACGCCTTGTCATAAGGTATATAGATTATCTTGGATTTGCTTTTGGTAATCTCTATGATCTTTTTGGCGAGGTCTTCTATCGTTATCTCTTCCTGACTTCCTATGTTGAACACCTTGCCCACCGCCTCTTTATTACCCATTAATTTCACCAAAGAACCAACGACATCTTTCACGTGCAGGAAACACCTCGATTGTTTGCCATTTCCGTAAACAGTGATGTCCTCGTTCTTGAGCGCCTGATTCACGAATCTCGGTATGACCATGCCGTACGCGCCCGTCTGCCTGGGGCCCACCGTATTAAAGAGCCTCACTATGATAGCCGGCACCTTCTTTTCTTTCCAGTAAATATAAGCGAGCATCTCGTCAACCGCCTTGGCCGTGGAATAACCCCACCGTACTTTTAACGGCGAACCGAGGATCCTGTCATCGTCCTCTTTCAAAGGCCCGTTTGTATTCTTGCCGTAAATCTCCGACGTGGATGTTATCAGGACTTTCTTGTGATAACGATGCACCATGTCAAGGACGACCTCGCTGCCCTTTATGTTGGTAATCAGCGACTCCAGCGGCTTCTTTACCACTAGATCCACGCCTACCGCGGCGGCAAGATGATACACGACATCGCATCTCTCGACCAGCTTATCCACAAGCATGTCGTTGAGTATGGTGCCTTCCACGAACTGAAAATTTTTATTTCCCTCGAGATGAACTATATTATCGAACCTGCCTGTCGACAGGTTATCCAGGATCACGACCTCGTCTCCGGCGGAGATTACCATATCCGCCAGATGCGACCCTATAAAACCGGCGCCACCTGTAATCAAGACCTTCATCGATTCCCCTCCTTTTCGGATAGGAGATTATTATACAACCTTCCCGTGTCTTTTATCAATCTTTCTTTTGAAAATCTCGACCTGACAAGCTCACGTCCGAACGACCCGAATGCCTTCCTCTTCGAAGGATCACGGATCAATTCCGACAGCCTGCCGGCGAAACCCGGCTCGTCTCCTGAATCCAGCAGATAGCCGCTCTCCCCTTCCCTGACTATGTCCGGCACGCCGCCCGCCTTCGTCGCCACTACGGGCCTGCCGGCCGCCATCGCCTCTATCAATGATACGGGCGTACCCTCATTAAAAGACGTCAACACCACTATATCCAAATCCTCATATATCATTTTCAAATCGGTTACCCACCCCATGAATTCCACCATGCCGCCTATGCCTAATTCAGACGCGTATCTCACCAAATCCCCTCTCATCTCTCCGTCTCCGACGATTACGACCTTGAATCTCAAGGGGCATGCCGCGAGCCTGGAGACGACCCGCAGGAACATCTTATGGTTTTTTATCGGGACTAACCGGCCTACGATCCCCACGTTGACGACCCCGGCGTTTTCTTTTAACGGCAATCTCAATAAGTCCTCCAGTTCAAAACCAAGCTCTATCACGGAAATCTTGTTTTCCGGCGCGATCCTGAATTTATCCGCGAGTTCTTTCTTAAGGCCGGGGCTGACCGTAATGATCTTATCCGTGAATAGCGCCAATGCCCGTTCTATCCATATAAAAAACAGCGTCCTTAACCTGCTGAAATATCCGATGAACACATGACCATGAAAGGTATGCACCATCCTGCACCTTTGGCCCCGCGCCCGGCCCGGACCGCGTGTCGCGTTATACGTTAACGCCGCCAGCCTCCCGAGCGTCCCGGCCTTCGCGGTATGGGTATGCACTATATCCGGCCTCTCCCTGCGCAGGATCCCGTATATCTTCCGGAAAGCGGCCAGATCGCCCCTGAATGACAATTCCCTGCCCAGCTCCTCCACGATTATCGGTTTGACGCCCTTCTCCGAGGCAAGATACATCATGTCGCCTTCGGCTTCCGCTACCGTGCCGCACACCAGTACGGTATCGCCGATCGACTCGCTTAACAATACGGCGTTCCTCGCCGGCCCACCTATATTAAGACGCGCGATTATCCTGACTATCTTCACAGCATATTTTCCTTATCCATGAACATCCTGTGCCATAATTCCAGATTCAACAAAGACCAGATCCTGGCCCCGTGATTAGCCCTGCCGCACGCATGATCATCCAGCATCTTCCTGACCGCGGCAATTTTAAAATATCCCCTTCCGGCGCTTTTATCACCTAAAAGGATCTCGCGCGAATAATCCTTTAACTCCACCCTGAACCATTTGTCTATCGGTATGCCAAACCCCATCTTGCCCCTCGAAAGGATCTCTTTCGGCAGGGCCCCGGACAGGGCCTTCTTCAATATATACTTCAGCCTCGCGCCTTTTATCTTTACATCCGCGGGAATGGACGCCGCGAATTCCATCATTTTATGGTCTAAAAAGGGAGAACGCCCCTCCAGGGAATTGGCCATCGTGGCCACATCCATCTTTACCAGCAAATCGTCCAGGAGATTTGTCCTGATGTCGGCTGACATCACAAGATCCACGATATCCCTCGAACGGCATCTCTCGAACGCGCCGTTCAAATAACAAAAAGAATCCCTGCCCCTGATCTCCTCCCTGAACCCGTCCGTGAAAATAAGGTCCTTCTCAAAATCCCTGAAGATACTCATCCAGTTATAGTGCCTGACCCTGTAAGGCCTGTCTGTCATCAGTATGAATCTCTTGAGTTTCCTCGGAAAATTATTCGGCTCAATGGAATCCGGAAACGCGCTCACGACCCCCTTGACCGCCTCTCTTAAAAAACCGGGCAATCTGCTGAAATATTCCGCGTACCTGGCCGCCATGAACCTCTCGTATCCGCCGAAATCCTCGTCACCGCCGTCCCCGTTCAGCGCCACGGTCACCTCCTGCCTGGTCATCTTTGCCACGTAATAACTCGGCAGGTTGGAGGAATCAGCGTACGGCTCATTATAATGCCATACCAGCTTCGGCAGAAGTTCTATCGCGTCCGGTTTCACTATGTACTCATGATGCTCCGTATTAAAACGCCTCGCCACGATGCCGGCGTATTTCAGCTCGCTGTGGCTCTTTTCCTCAAACCCTATGGAAAAGGTCTTCACCGGTCTTGAGCTCAGCCTGCTCATCATATAGACCACGGCGCTTGAATCAATCCCGCCGCTTAAGAACGCGCCCAGGGGGACATCGCTTATAAGCCTTATCTTTGTTGATTCTTCCAGAAGCTCCATCGTCCTCCGGCAATATTCACCCTCGGAGATCTTTATCTTCCTTGAAAAATCCAGATCCCAGTATTTCTCAAACCTTATATCGCCTTTTTCGTATATCATGAAATGCGCCGGGGGAAACTTCATTATGCCCTTGAACATGGTCTCCGGCGTGGGAGTATAACCATACGTCAGGTAATCCGTTACAGCCGGACGGTTGACTTCCGCGGTCACCGCCGGATCCGCCAGGATGGCCTTTATCTCAGAACCAAAAATAAACGATTTATTCCTATAGGCATAATATAAGGGCTTTTTACCCACCCTGTCCCTGCAGATAATAAGTCTTTCTTTTTTATCGTCCCACAGGGCGAAGGCGAATGCCCCGCGCAGATAATTGACGCAATCCGCCCCTTTTTCCTCGTAAAGGTGTATGACGACTTCCGTGTCCGAATGAGACTTGAACACGTGGCCTTTTCTTATCAGCTGGTCCCTTATCTCCATGAAATTATATATCTCTCCGTTCATCACTATCCAAACGTTCTCGTCTTCATTGCTCATGGGCTGATGGCCCGCGGGCGAGATATCTATGACGCTCAACCGCCTGTGCCCCAATCCGGCCCTGACCCCGGACGCGCCCCCCCCCGGGCCGTTCATATATATCCCCTCGTCATCCGGGCCTCGATGAACAAGCGTCCCGCACATACCTCGCAGCAACCCCTCGCTGATATCATCTCTCATGCTAACCTTGCCGCATATCCCGCACATGACCTCTCCTTGATTATTTTCTTATTGTCCAAAAATCGGCGGCCAGGGTCTGGGCGTAATCAAACGGCATCGTAAAATATCCATCCATGCCCCAGCCATCTCCCCAGGAATTCCTTACCAACAACCTGCCCTTCGCCTGATCGTATCCCGCCGCCATGACAGCGTGCCCGCCTATCATCCTCTCGCCTTTCCGCGGCATGTTAACCACGCCGGTCCTGGCCACTCGCTGTGACTCAAAACTCTCATATACAGCGAAACCAAATACAAAGGGATACCCCTCCGCCAGGCAGGAAAGCATTTCATTCAAGGTATAAATACGATGATAGGCCTCTATCCTGTGTTTCCTCGCCTCCTCGTAACATTTGCCGGAAGGCCGCCTGTCAAACTTCTCTATCACGTAAGGCCAGATATCTTCCCGGCAATACCCTGTCTTCCTCAGCGTCTTTATCCCATTCCTAAGAGACGCGCCTGAATCAAAATCAATCGTCCCCTCGAGCGCCCTTTCGTTATAATATATAAAAAGCCTGCTGACATCTTCATACAAGGCGTCTATCCTGTTATCCAGGAACTCCAGATTGCCGGCCAGGGCATTGGCGGTACAGCTTCCCAGTTTCCCCTGGTCCTCGACCAGGGAACAATAATTCCTGATATCGGTCTTTTTGGGCAGCCTCGCCGCGGGTCTTATGGCCCTGTATAAATAATCTCTCTGATCGGGTATATCGGGGACCCAGCCGTAACATTTTTTAACCTTCATGGCCCACGCTCCTTTTAAAATATTTCGCGAATAACCGGCAAACGCCCGCGGACGCCAGGATCAGCAAGACCGGCTCTATTGTCCACCTGTGCCTTGTGTCGATGCACGCCACGGCGTGTATCAATGAGACGGGGATCATGTAGGCGAAAAACACTGACAACGTGACCAGATTACGCCTTTGCCTGAACAGGCCCGCCAGGCCCAAAACGGACAATAAAACCACGACCGCGTAATACACCTTGTAAATATCAAGCCACGACTTATCATACAAGGCGCCTGTGTAAGGGGAAAACCACCAGAAATAAAAAAGTTTTTTTAATAAAAGCCCAGCGAACAAGACAGGGTTGTCTTTTATGAAATCAAAAAAACAATCCGTGTAATAACCCTGCTGGCCTAATTCATCCATACCTTTCAAATCGCCCCTCATTTTCAAAGACATCGTGTCGTGCACAGAATTTCCTGAGGGCAGCATTGAAGAACCTGTTGTGCTCTCATTATTGCCTGTCCACAGATTCTCCCCTGTGTCTGTCTGCATTATCACTATTTTATGAAATACCGCGTAATTCCTGACAATCCAAGGGAGATAAACCATAAAAGCGGTCATGTAAACAACGAGGATGAGCTTAAGCTTAGCCCTGACAGACAACCCCTTCAAAACGAAAAACAGGAAAAATGCCATGAAAACCAGGAAAATAACTATCGTGGAGCGCGACAGCACGGCCGCGCCTGACGCGGCGCCGGCGAGAAGCGCGTTCTTTAATAATGGCTTTTCCATAAAAACCAGGAACGCGCAGAGCGCCAAAAGGTAAAAAAACGCGTCAAACACCAATGGATGCAATTTGACTATGGAATACACAGCCAATCCAGGATGAAAAGCCGCAGTAAAGGCCGCGAGAAGCGCGCATCTCTGAGACATGAGCCGCACGGCTATATGATAAACAACAAAACAGATCGCGGACGAAACAACTGATTGTATCGCGAACATGGCCAAGTAACTGTGATTCGTGAAATAGTAAACCACGGCGCTGAATATTGGGTAGAACGGCTGAACAAGCGCCTTGTATTCAGTGCCCAGGTAAAACACGCATGAAAAGCCTTTCCCCGCCAGGATATTCCGCGATATGGCCTCATACTCAAACGCCTCAGGCCTATTAAGGAAAAGGACAAGTCCGATCTTGACCGCGGCGGCTGAGACAAAAATAAAAAACAGAATTTTCTTAACGTCGTATTTCATCTCTTTAATTGACTTTATATATAAACACTCCCAGGTCAACGCCCGAAAAAACAGCTTTATATATCCGCGGATTCCTCGGCCGGAATTCCTTTATAAGTGAAGCGATTCCGGTATCTTCCAGCCGCTTACCCTCAAGTATCAACGCCGTGCTTGAGACGACGTATTCGGCTTTGACGCCCCTCAAGAAGCCTGCCGCCTGTTCTTTTGTAATAATGCCGCCGTCCCACCTCACCAGGTTATACCGAGGCTTTTTTGCCAGGCCCTCTATCCTCAACCCCTTAAACGCGCCATCATAATCTGATTCCTTGTCAAGCCCCCTGTATGCGAGCTCATGGCCCTCTATGTTTCCCGCGGGGGGCGCGGTGGCAACCAGATGATCATAAGACTCTCTTGTCATGCTAAGCTGGGGCAGATAGTTATTAGAGGCTATGCATATCACGCTGAGCTCCGAGACCGTCTTCTCTATAAAAGACCTGGCCTTCTGTATATGTGTCTGCCCAAAAGCCATGCCCTGCCAGATGTCAAAATAATTATATGCTATTATAACGAAAAATACCGCGAGCGCGGCCAGGGCCTTCCTGTAAGAATTCAGCATGAGGTCTATGCCGGCGCTCAAAGTCAATATAGCGATCGGCATGATCGGGTTCAGGTAACGAAGCGGCGCGTAATTTTTAAAACTAATCCCAAAATAAACTTCATACACAAGCGTGACCAAGAAAAACATCGCCAGGATACCCCTGTGTCTTTTGAATAGGTTCCATGCCCCCATTGCCAAAAACGCCAACCCCAAATAATTCAGGTACAGCAAAGAACCCAGCTCAAGCAGATGGTTCCGGCCAAAATCCCCTTTCCAGTAATACTTCATCTCTATCCCGTATATCCTGAGATTATGGAAATATTTATTGAACTGTATTATGAAAAATGGGTCGCATATGAAAAAACCAAGAAAAACCAATAAGGCCGCTTTCATATAAAGTATGGTTAATCCTTTATCAAATCCTCTTTTTTTCACTGACTGCTGCGCGAACAGGATTGCGAAAGCAGAACCCAGATAAGCCGCGTTATATTTTACAGCTATCGACACGCCAAGCATAAAAGCCGACATAAGAAGGCTTTTGGAATCAGCGTTATCCAGACAATATTTTAGAAAAAAATAGAAAAACACAGAGGAGGTCAAAAAAAGCAAAGGCTCTGGCCGGGCAGTGGAAAAATCGAATATGAATCTGGGTATCAATAGATAAGCGATAACCCCCAGATGCGAAACGGTCCTGCTGTAAAGCAACCGCGACATCCTGTATATAAAGACAGCGGCTGACCAATAAAAGATATAGCTCATCAGCCTGCCTATGAAAAAGAAATAATGCGTATTATTGAAATAAAACCTGACGAAATCCATCTTGTCGTGAAAAAAACCTATCAGCTTTCCTGTGGCGAAAAACAGCGCTATGGGAATGAACGTGAGATAGTGATACAGCGGCGGGTGCATGATCTGGGTCGGCGCGAAATTCAAAGTGCCGAACTTCATGATAGTGGTCAACGTTATGCGCTCATCCATCCATTCTGCGAAAAACCTTTCCGTATCCGGGAACCCGTGGAATAATGCGGCAATGCCGGCGATGAATAAAACAAAATATATTAAAACGAACGCGGCGCTCGCTCTTTTGTCCATATTAAGATTTCTTTTTAAGTTCTGAATTATATATCTCTCTCAAGATAGATGGGATATCATAAGTGAGGTTCCACGCCTTGTAGTCATTTTTGAATCTATCTATGCCGCTTATCCACCATATATGGTCGCCTGCCCTGTTATTATCCACATATTTATATCTCATCTTTTTGCCTGCGATATCCTCGCATAGCTTTATGGCCTCCAGTATAGAGCAATTGGCGTGCCTGCCGCCGCCTATATTGTATACAGCGGCGCTTTTCGGACTTTTATAGAAATGATAAAAGGCATTCACAAGGTCGTGGCTGTGTATATTGTCTCTGACCTGCTTGCCTTTATAGCCGTAGATTATATATTCCCTGCCGGTAATCGCGCATTTCATGAGATATGAAAGAAAGCCGTGCAGCTCGACCCCGCTATGGCCCGGCCCGGTCAGGCACCCTCCCCTGAAACAGACTGTGCTCATGCCAAAATACCTGCCATATTCCTGAGTCAACATATCCGCGCCGGCCTTGGAAACGCCGAACAGGGAATGCTTGGTATTATCTATGGACATGGCCTCATCTATTCCTCCGCTGTACTGATGGTTCTCGTCTATCTCCCATCTTGTCTCCCTTTCTATCAGCGGCAGCCTGTTCGGCGTATCGCCGTACACCTTGTTGGTGGAAGTAAAAATAAAAACTGCCTCGGGACAGTATCTTCTGGCGTTCTCCAGCATGTTAAGGGTGCCGTTGGCGTTAACCGTGAAATCCATCCTTGGGTCCTTGGCTGCCCAGTCATGCGACGGTTGCGCGGCCGTATGCACTATTAACTTTATGTCTTTTCCGTATTTATTAAAGATATCGCCTATTCCAGACTCATCCCTTATGTCTGTATTATGATGCTCATAGCCGGTAATTTCTTTTTTGATCTTCTCGAGATTCCACTTCACGGACCCTTCCGCTCCAAAAAAAACAGATCGCATATCATTATCTATGCCGACGATCTTGAAAGATTTCTTGGAAAAAAACCTTGCGGATTCGGATCCTATTAATCCAGCTGAACCGGTTATCAGAGCTATATCCATAAAAACCCCTTACCCAAGATACCAGAAACCACGCCAGCACATCCTCAATAATATCGCGCCATGCCTAAAGGCCTTCATCTTGGATTTGCCTTCAACGCGCGGATAATAATGCACAGGCATCTCCACTGTCTTCAATTTCATCCTGGCCGCTTCAAAAAGCAGGTCAAAATCTCCCCATGGACACTTGCCCATTCTGAAATTAACATAGTCACTTTTATAGAAAGCCTTTGTGCCGCACAGCGTGTCCGTGTTCCTTTGTCCTATGATAAAACTTAACAATATCCCGAACATTTTATTGCCAAGGTAATTCAGGAATTTCATCGCGCCCGGCGCCATGTCATAGACCATCCTGGTGCCATTGACGAATTCCGCCTGCCTAGAGGCCAGGACATTGTAAAATTTAACAAGCTCCTCAGGGGCCACTGCCATGTCCGCGTCAAGTATCATCACTATATCGCCCTTTGCGGCGTCAAAACCTGTTTTGACCGCGGCGCCTTTGCCTCTATTGGGGATATAAGAAATAAGATTTACGTTTTTATTTTTCTTCTGAATCTCTCTGACCAGAGAAGCCGTGTTGTCAGTGGAGCCATCGTCCACCACAAGGATCTCCGTAACATTCCCCATCTCAGGTATCCTTCTCGCGCATTCCTCTATATTCCCTTCCTCGTTATGGCATGGGACTATCACGGAACAGGTGAAACCCTTATCCACGCCCAAGTCCTGTTTTGGCCTGGCTATTATATACTGCACCAAACACAAATTCCTCAGGATAGGCAGGCGCGGCATGAGCTTGTTCAGAAAACACGATATTAACGGTATATTCAAGGGCAGGAACAAACGGTATCCGCTCTCTATGACCTCAAATTCGGATATACTGAGCATATTTTCTATGTCTTTCAGGGTTACAAAATTCTTCAGCGGTATGGGCGTGCGCAACCTCAGCCTGGTGGCCGCCTTCAGCAGTATCGCCCATAAAGGATTCACGCCGGTTATTATCAATTTAGCGCATTTGCCTATCTTGCCGTGGAGTTCTTTAAAAAAATCATATAGGTCCGGCACGTATTCCAACAGGTTAGAGATAACCACGTAATCGAGCTTCTCATCAGCCGCGCAATTCTCTATAGTGGAATTTATGAATTTAAGGCGGGGGAATTTCTTTGAGGCAATTTCCACCATCCTGGCGCTCACATCTATACCCACGCCAAAAGAAGGCTTCAACCTGGACAGGAGGGTGCCGGTCGCGCTTCCTATCTCCATCACCCTCTTGCCGTTAGGGATGGCGTCTGAATAAAAACGCTCTATCTCCCCATGATAGTAATAATTTTTCCTCTGCCATGACTCATAGGTATCGGCCAGGCGATCGAACAACTTACCTATTGATACAGCGTCTTCCCTTGATTTTAATCTGTTCATAGGCTGAATAAAAAAAGTCCTCTGGCGGGCCTTGGGGTTCGCCCCGGATCCGCGGATTTGACAGCCGTTGTCACACTATGAGAAAAGGTTTTAGCTTGAATTTTCCGGCGCTGTAATCCATGTAAGCGTTCAGCGCCTGTATGGCGAACGCGCTCACCCACAAATTAACATGGGGCATCTCCCTGTCCCCCTTGCTGGATTTTCCGAAATAAAAACCGCCGTCAGCCTTCGCGTCTTTCGCGTCACGCGCCTGATAACGGATAATATGAGACAACAGCAACTCTATTTTATTTTTATTCGATAGGGGCACGCGTTTTTCTGACATGTGTATCATGGATAACCTGAGCGTCTGGGAAATGATGTCCAGGCGCTCGTTATAGATAGGCCTGTCGTCCAGAAAAAGCCTTGGGACAAAACCGTCTTCGGACTGCATGTCCAAAAGCCACTGCACGCCTCTGGCGGAAGACTCCAGATAATCTTCTCTCTCCAAGACCGTGCCCGCTACCCAAAGCCCCTCCCCGGAATAGCAATGCGGATGAGCATTGGTGCCTCCGCGGGAAAGATACGATATGTACCTGCCGCTGGCGTTCTGACAGCTGAGAGCGAAATCGCAGATCTTTATCGCGGAATCCAGATATTTCTTCTTGTGGCTCAAATCATAAAGATTCAGGAGCCCTATGGCTATCTTGACGTGGTAACTGCCTGATATCGTGGACCACTCCTTGTCCGATTCAAAAAACTTACCGTCTACAAGCTGATAGATTGGGTAAAACGCGCCCGACGGCTTCTGCGCGGAATAGACAAGCCAATCCGCCACTGTCACCGCCGCCACAAGATACTTCTCCTCTTTTGTAGCCCTGTAAAGATTCACCAGGCCGTTAAGTATTATGCCATTATCAAAAGCGTACATCTGCTCTTTCTTGAAATCAAAACGGGAGGGATTTAACGGATACAGACAGCGGAACCCCCCATTGGACTCATGGACCATGTTAAGCAGCCAGTCCCCGGCAAGCTTGCCTCTTTTTAAATATTCTTCCTTGCCGTACCTGTCCCATAGATAACACATCATCGTGAGCATATACCCGGTGTTCTCCGAATAAACAAACGGGTAAATACCCGTATCCTGCTCGTACCAGGCGTTGAAACTGCCGTATATATCGCGCTTCCCGGCATCCATGTTCTGTATACCTGAATTTACCAGCCAGTTGACCGCGTCTTTCACGCTGGAATCCACCTTATCGACGCTTACCCCGCCCGAATGCGTTTTTTTCATGTCCTTTATACCCTGTTTTTTTTGGCCCATTCTATATTCAGCCTCAAGCCTTCCTCAAGGCTGACCTTGGGCTCCCATCCGAATAAACTTTTAGCCAATGAATAATCACAGCAAAGCCTGTCTACCTCGGCTAAGCGCTGTTCAACGTGAACTATATCTGACTTGCTTTTTGATATGCCTTTTATCAGGCTGGCCAGCGTGTTCACGGAGACATCCTTGCCCGTGCCGAAATTGACAATCCTGCCGACCGCCTTTTTATGAGACCCCATGGTCAAAAAGGCATCCACTGTGTCAGACACATACATAAAATCCCTTGTCTGTTTCCCGCTGCCGTATATCGTCAGCGGCTTATTATGAAGCGCGAGTCTTATGAACTTAGGCGGCACATCGTATGTGTGGCGCGGCCCATAGGTATTGAACGGCCTTATCACGGCTATTGGCAGGCCGTATGTGATCAAATAAGAAATGCAGTACTGCTCAGCGGCGGCCTTTGACGCCGCGTATGGCGAAGTCGGCCTTAAAGGGTGTGACTCGCTGATTTTTTTAGCTTGGGCTGTTCCGAAAACCTCGCTCGAAGACGTGGAAACAACTCTCTCTATGCCTTTTATCCTCCTGGCGGCCTCAAGCACGTGCAGGGTGCCGGTCGTATTGACGGCAAAAACCTCAAAAGGGTGCGCGAAAGAATAAGGCACATACGCTGAAGCCGCGAGGTGAAAGATTATCCGAGGCCTTGATTTCACTATAATCTCCTGCGTATCCGCGGATGATATGTCGCAGCATACGATATTATCTATTCTGGCCGCTGTTTCTTTCGGGAGGTACGACAGGGTATAACATGACGAGCCGTCAACCGGATTACCCTTGACCAAAATAGATACCTTGGCGCCGAAGTCCAGCAGTCTCTCGGTAAGGTGCGAGCCGATAAAACCGTCGGCGCCGGTTATCAATACCCTTTTCGACTTCCAGAAAGATGAATTCATGACCTACCTCCAGATAAAAAAACCTTTTAACATGGTTTTCAGTATGCGAAAACCGAATTTTATCCTCCCAAACCTTACCTGATATAAATTCGAGATCCCGTGCCGCCTGGGATACCTGGTCACAGGCACCTCTGTTATCCCATAGCCTTTTCTTAGCGCCCGTATTATCATCTCTGTCTCGATCTCATAGCGATCCGATGTCAGACATAACGCCTTAAGCTTATCCGTACGGACGCATTTATACTCAGCCTGTGTATCCGTAAGCCTCACACCGAACAAAATATTGAACAGGGTTGTCAATGATTTGTTGCCAAAACTGTTGACCGCGGTAATAGAACCCTTTGTCAGACTGCCTATGAAGCGGGAGCCTATCACAAAATCAGATCCTTTTTTAACCGCTTCCAGGAAAAGATGCATCTCTGAAGGATCATCCTGGCCGTCTCCCCCCATGAAGAAAGTAACTTCTCCGGCGGCCGCGGCAATGCCTGTCCTCATGGCCTGCCCCTTGCCTTTATTGACCGCATGCCTAATAACAATACAGACAGACGGATCCAGCTCCTTAAAAGTATTATCGCTGGAACCGTCGTCCACGACTATCAATTCATTACGCGGGCCGATGACCTGACGCACCTTCTTGGCAAGCTCGCCTATATTGCCTTCCTCGTTATAAACAGGTATTATGACTGTTATCTCCGGCATCAAGACCTCTTATCTCTTGCTGAAAAATTCCCTTAAAGAATCTACCATATACTTGACCTGTTTTTTCCCCATATTATGGTGTATACCGAGAAAAAAACCGTTTCTCATTACAAGATCCGAGTTGACCAGACAACCGTTTCTAAAATTGAAATCCTTCAGGAATGGCTGTGCCACTATATTGCCGGCTATTATGGGCCTGGTGTCTATCCTTTTTTTCCCGAGAAAACATGTCAGGTCTTTTTTGGAGCATGGCGCATTATCCTTGAGGACCACCGGGTAAGTAAACCACCCGTGCCTGCATGACTTCTGAGGCTTCGGCAGATACAGATAATCCGAATACTCGCTTAACCCGTCGGTCAAGGCCTTCGCGATAAGTGTTCTTTTTTGTATCAGGTCCTCGAGCCGGTCTATCTGTCCCAGGACAAGCCCGGCCGCGAAATCAGTGGGCTAAAAATTAAAACCGATAAAAGGGAACATAAAAGCGGTATA
>JBAZOA010000028.1:0-15093 GCA_041648935.1 Candidatus Omnitrophota bacterium
GCTGGGAGAAAAATATATCGGCCCGATAAAAGATAAAAGGATAAATATTATACTGAGCGACGGCAGGGCGTTTGTAAAAGAGGCGGCGCTTTCCAAAAATCCGAAGAACCCTTATAAATACGACGTCGTGATATTGAACCTGCCCGACCCAACAACGGCCTTGCTGAACCGGTTCTATTCAGTCCAGTTTTTCAGGGAAGTCGGCGGCATACTGAACCCGGGCGGGGTCTTTTCTTTTTCCCTGTCCGGCGCCGAAAATTACATAGGACCCGAGCGGGCGATATACCTGAGCGCCATAAATAAAAGCCTCGAGAAACAATTTTCTGACGTGAAGGTCATTCCCGGTGAGGCCATGGTATTCTGCGCCTCCAAGGAATCCGGCGCGCTGACCAATGACGCCGAGACGTTATTAAAAAGGCTCAGGGAAAGGCGGCTCAATAATAAATTCGTGAATGAATATTACCTGCCTTACAAGCTGAACCCCATGAGAATAAAATATATGGAATCGATGATCAGGGACCAAAAGGCTTCCGCCATAAACGACGATTTCAGGCCGGCCGGATATTTTTACAACATGCTTTTATGGATGGGCCTCTTTGACTCCACGAGAAAAATACTTCCTTACGCCGACAGGATAAACATATATTCATTCCTTTTGATCGCGGTCCTGGTTTTTATTGTCCTGATGCTCGCGCAGAAACTGATGAGGTCGCGCAGGTTCCCGATACTGGTATCGATCACGGCGACCGGCGGGACACAGATATGCCTTCAGATGATAATCATCCTGTCATTTCAATTCATATACGGATACATGTATTATAAATTGGGCCTGATACTCGCCTCTTTCATGCTGGGCCTGGCGCTGGGCGGTTTTTACGTCAGGGGTGTTTTAGAAAACATAAAAGACGACCTGTCCGCGTATCTCAGGATCCAACTCTTCATGACGGCGTATCCATTGATACTCGCCGGGCTCCTCGTCATTGCCGCGAGGATAAACGAGACCAATCCTTTCTGGGGAAATATACTACAGCTGGAATTCCTGGCGCTTCCTCTCCTCGCGGGTTTCCTGGGCGCGGTCCAATTTATACTGGCGAACAAGATCTGCCTGAACGCCTCCAATGACATAGGCAGGACGACCGGTCTGGTTTATGGATTCGATCTGTTCGGTTCGTGCGCTGGCGGCATCCTGGCCGGCGTGATACTGATACCCATGCTCGGGATCATCCAGACATGCGTCCTTTTGACCGCGATAAATATATTGATATTCGTGATTATTTCCGACTCCAGGCCTTGTTTTTCAAAAAAAGTGTGATATATTTATTATAGAGGAAATAAACCTAAAAGGAGGCGCGCAATAGCGGAAGCGGTAAGGTTTATGGCCTACAAAAAAAGCCCTTAAAAACGGGGCTTTTTTTGTTTCTACTCATTCTCCCCGAACACCTCGGCGCTGAAGATATACATCTCGGTCGATTTGTCTTTCCAGGCGGTCGAGGGAAGACCCGCCTTCATGCATGTCTGCTGAAGAAACATGTCCCTGTCCCAATTGTACTCTGTCGCCACCTGCGGCAATAAAAGTCCGGAGTTAAAACCCTGCTTCATGTAAATGCCGTGCTTGCCGACCTCTATCTCATTTACGTCTTTGATCCTCTTGAGAGGGGTCAACGCGGATATCTCCAATTCCAACTTATCAAGCTCTTCCGGTTTTATCGGGCTAAACCTGTAATCATTGACAGCGGCCGCGGCCGCCACTTCCTTGACTGTCTCGTAAAGCGGCTTTACGCCCTGTATGTAACCGATACAGCCCCGTAATTGCCCGTTCTCTTTTATTGTCACGAACGCCCCGCAGTTTTCCCTTAATCTCTCTTCCGTAACGCCCGGGAAAGACTGCGCCTTGCCCGTGACCGCCTCGACAATCGAAAGCCGCGCTATTTCCATGAGCTTTCGCCTCTCTCCTTTATTCAGGTATTCTTCTCTCATGATCATCTCCTTCTTTCTCTTGGGATCATTGGTTACATACATAATTACGCTGGCGTAACCCACCACCCTGGACCTGTCTCCCGTGACATCCCCTGAATTGGCGTATTTCAGGACTTTGGCCTCGGCGCCTTTTTTATTCGCGACCATGATAGCGGCCAATACCGCTATTGGCGCGTCTATCTCAGTGTCTTTATTCTGTATCTGGGCCAACAGCCACCCCGGGTCTAATTTTTCTATGGCGCTTATGCCGCCGGTATCCAGCTGTACGGCCTTGTCATATTGATAATAATGCGAAAGATCCACACTGATAACCAGGAGCGTGTCTCTGTCCATGACATCGTAAAGCGCCTCGCTCAATACGCGGCTGTCGCTGGCCGCCGGATTCCCCATAATAATCGGGACTATCTTGAAATCGTTATCCTTATAGACCCTCTGCAAAAACGGCAGCTCCACTTCTATAGCGTGCTCTCTTTCATGCGCCTCAGGATAAAAAATAAACCTCCCGTCCTTGGCCATGATATCATTCGCTAATTCCTCGTCTATCTTCACGGCGCCGAGGGGCGTCTCGAATGAACCTTTATTGTAAACCGACATGCCGTCGAAACTCACGTAGTGGCTGGGAGAGATTATTATTATTTTTTTAAACGCCGTTCCCTCCAATTGCCTGAAACTGTGCGCCGCGACCTGGCCGGAATACATGTATCCGGCGTGCGGCGCTATGATGGCGGTTATCTCGCCCTTTATATCGGCCTTTTCCGCGTTGGCCAGAAAATTATCCACCGTGAGCGCGAGTTCGTCCTTTTCGGCGGGATAAAACGCCCCTGCCACGGCCGGCCTGCGAACCTCCTCGGAAGACGAATCCGCGCAGGAAAATAAAAATATCAGACCTATAAATATGAATGTCTTTTTCACGATGGTCACCCCGCCAATTTTTTATAATATCTGGCTTCTTTATGCCCGCTGGATTTAAAAAATATTGCCCTCTTGATCAGCGGGATCACGAACGCCGCTATCATCGCGAACCCGGCCATCCTCAAAAACTCCCCGCGCGTGACCTTTTTATCAAACATATATCCCCCTATTCCCACCTGCCCGGTATGACATTGCCGCAAAAACCGCATTTGCCGCCGATTATACTATTTTCCGTGACCGCGTAGCCGCTGCGGGCAATGATGAGCTTCCCGCACGCCGCGCAATACGTGTTGTTGCCGTCGTGCTCCGGGATATTGCCCAGATAAACGTAATTTATGCCCCTTGACATCGCCGTCTCTCTGGCCAGGATAAGAGATCTCTCAGGGGTCGGCGGAAGGTTTTTCAGCTTGTACGTGGGCCAGAATTTCGAAAAATGCAGGGGCACGTCAGGCCCCACGTTTTCCACGACCCAATCGCACATCCTTAAAAAATCTTCCCTTGTATCATTGTACGTGGGCACCACCAGATTAACCAGCTCCAGCCAAACCCCCTTCTGTTTTATCGTCTTTATCGTATTCAACACGGGACCCAGGGAACCGCCGCACACCCTCTGGTAAAAATCTTCCGTGATGCCCTTAAAATCTATCTTTATCGCGTCTAAAAACGCCAGCGCCTCCAATAAAGGCCTCTCATTTATATATCCGGCGCTGACCCACACGTTTAAAACATTATTTTCCCGCGCGGCCCTGGCTATATCAGCCGCGTATTCAAAAAACACTATGGGCTCGGAATAAGTGCACGCGATAGTCCTGCAGCCATTGCTCAACGCGGCCTGTACCACCTCGGCCGGGGAAAATTCCCTGCCGGCGGTCTCCTCAGGCGCTTTCTGAGATATGTCCCAATTCTGGCAATATAAACAATGAAGGTTACAGCCGGTTGTCGCCAGGGAAAAAGAGAGAGAACCCGGCAGATAATGATAAAACGGTTTTTTCTCGATGGGATCGACGTGCATCGCGCACGGTTTCCCATACACAAGCGTCTGAAGCCTGCCGCCGATATTCTCACGGACACGGCAGTTACCCCTCTCCCCTTCTTTTAGCTCGCATCCCCTGGGACATAATAGACATCTTACCTTTTTCATTCCTCAATGACCCTGTAATACCTCGCCTCTCTTGAATCCGATTCCTTCTCCGCCCCGGCCGGATTATCCCTGGAAATGACCTGCCTGCGGTTAAGATACGCCGCCGCGGCCAGCGCGGCCATTAAAATAACAACGCCTAAAATTATTTTTTTGCGCATTTTTCCCTGCTCAGGAATAAGGCCATGGCTATTATCAAGATCGCCGCGCTCGTGACATCAGCCAATTTTAGATTTGTATTTAAAATATAGACATTATCCCCACGGAACTGGGAGACAAAAAATCTCACGGAGGCGTAAAGCATCAGATACAATAAAAATAATCCCCCCTCGACCCTCACGCGCTTCCTCAGCGCCCACAGAAGCAGAAAACCCATTAAATCAAAAATGAGCTCATATAACTGCGCCGGGTGCACCGCCATGCCAGGATACGCGATATCGGCAAGGCTCCCTTTCGGGAACATTACGCCAAAAAACGCCTTGGTGGGTTCCCCGAAACAACAGCCGTTTAAAAAACACCCTATCCTTCCTATCGCCTGGCCCAGTATTATAGAAGGCGCCACCAGATCGGCCATCTTCCAGAAAGATATCCCGCGAAACCTCGAATACAAAAGGCCCGTTATTATCCCCCCGAAGATCCCGCCCTGTATAGCGAGCCCGCCCTGCCACACCTTGAATATGGACAAGGGATCCGCGAACGCGTCCGGATTAAAAAAAACAATATAATATACGCGCGCGCCTATCAAAGAACCGATAATCAGGTAAAAAGCGAGGTCATAGACAAAATCCTTTTTAACGCCTTTGCGTACGGCCTCCAGGGAAGCCACGTAAATGCCGATTAAAAAAGCCATGGCGACCATCATGCCATAGCTATAAATTGTAAAAGGCCCAATTTTCAACACTATTGGGTGCATAATATTCCGCTTTTCATTTTATTTCCAGATCCAATTTCCCTGTTCTCTGCTTCGCCAATTCCCAGCTGTAATCGTAAAGATGGAGGCCTTTTGAGGACGCGATTATCTCGCCGTTCTCGACGCCTATCTCCTCCGCCATGTATTGCTTCACCAGCTCCAGCCCTCCCAGATTCGAGGGAAATCCTCCCCACAAGTCCCACGACCTGAAATACGGAAAAAAATGCAGTTTGCCGTAGCGTATCCTGGTATCTATGAGCCTGAGGCACGGCGGGTCATTAAGTTTTATGTCCGAAGGCATGCCTATCTCCATTATGGCCTGGTTGGTCCCGTGGCCCTGCGTCTTGTATATCTTTATCACCTCTTCCACCTGATTGACCTCCAGGGGCATCTCCCTGACCATTTCCTTGCCGCCATTCGTCTCCTTGATCCTGACCTTGGCGTCAACCAGCCGCTCTCCATAAGTATAATCCTCTGTCTCTGTCTTCTGACCTGTCAGGAGGTATGAAAGATAGCCGTTTATGTATTCCATGCTGGTGGGCGCCGGTATGCTGGAACCCTCCGGAATTATGGGGATTATCTGATGGGAGGGGTTCTTGATCCTTATTGTCACGAAATCGAATTCAAGGCGCTTTTGCCCCTCGTAACTGCCCCTTGTTATGGTATACACGTGGCCGTTATCCAGTATCTTAGACAGGCATCTGAACCACGCGTCGTCCAGGTCAAAGGCCTCTATGTGAACAGGCTTTAATTCGTTTCTTTCCATGTCATTCCACTCCCCAGTGTTTTTTCATCTCTCTCGTGATGTCGGCCAGCTTATCTTCCCCTAAATCTTTTTCTAATATTCTACCCTTGAACAGGCCCTTCTTCAAGATAATTAACTCCTCCAATTTTTTAACTGTCATCGCGTCGGCGCCGAACGCCCTCGTGTGATTTGTGACAAAATTATCATCGGAGCACACCGTCATCCTGTCCTTGGGCGGCCGCATCCGGAGGATATCGACTATAACGCTGTCCGCGTCTTTGCCGTTGGCGGTGAATACCGCCTCTATCTTCCCGTACGTCTCTCTGTTCGACCCCAATTCCTGTTTCTTCCCGTCAAACACGATGACTATCTTGTCAAATGTCCCTTTCGCGCCGAGAGAATCAGAGAGCGTCTTTATAAAAGTAAGCCTGCTCGCCTCCAGGCTCACGTCCTTCCTGGCGTTAAACTGTCTTATCTTACTTATGGCGTTGTATCCGTCGATAATCAGGTAATTTGACATTATATAGTCTCTGAGCCGCTTGGTCGAGAGGCCTTTTTATTCCGAACTGACATAGTGTTCTTCCGGCAGCCAGGCCTACGAAAAGACGCTCGGCCGCCCCGGCGAGGCGGCCTTCGCTCCGCCCCGATTCTCGCTCGTCTCTCGGTAGGCCAGGGGTTTGGAAGGCTTCTTTGTTTTGCGTAACCCCAGGACTACCGAACAAGTAAAGATACTGCCTGTCAAAACAAAAAAGAGAGAGGCCTAACTAAACTAAAAACAAATCTATTGTCAGAACGTTTAGGCCGAACGTCCTGACAAACCCCTGGCCTACCGAGAGACACCGTGCCCGCTCGAATCGGCGTAGGCTTTTCTTTAGGCCTGGCTGCCGGAAGAATTTTTGCGTCCTCTCGACCCAGTGACTTTTGAGACAATACTATACACAATTTATCTCTATGCCCTCTCTCTTCAATAGCGCCGCGGTCACACCGTTACCGTCAATAAGTTTCCCGCTGAAACTGCCATCATAAATCTTTCCGACCCCGCACGAAGGACTCTTAGATTTCAAAATCGCCTTCTTTATATTATTTTTCCTGGCGATTTCAAGCGCCTTGCGCGCGCCTTTCATGAATTCATCCGTAACATCTTTGCCGCGCTCGTCAAGCACCTTTGCCCTGCCCGCCAAAACATCTTCACCGCTCCCGCCGCTGATCTCTGTCTTCGTCCTGGGAATGGCCCGTCCGCCCAATACCTCCGGACACACGGCCATGACAAGCCCCTGATCCGCCAATGCCTTTATTTCAGGGCTTAACCTTTCTTTTCCATCCCAGGCGCATTTCACCCCGCTAAGACAAGCGCTTACTAAAATCACTGCCTAATTCCTCCTGGATTCTCTGAAAGGCTTCTTCGCCGTCAAACGTGACGCCTTTTATGCCAAGCTTCTCGGCTGACTCTATCAGGTCGCGCCTGTCGTCCACATAAAAGGCCCTGTCGCGCGAAACGCCGACCGATTCCAGCGCGGCGTCGTAAATCTGAGGGGCGGGCTTGCGGAAACCGACTTCGTAAGAAAGGATTAGCTTATCAAATTCTTTCAGGATCGGCATCTTTTTCTCTAAATATAAATAATGCGACTCATTGATATTGGATATCATGACGAGTTTGTACCTGTCCTTAACGCCCCGCAGGAAACCCTGGTATTCTATATTCAACGGCGTCTCGAAAAATATATCCTCCCACATCGGCAAAAAGGTCTTGTAATCCATCTTCAGGCTTATCATTTCCTTAAGCCTATTGAAAAACTCCGCGGAAGATATCTTTCCTGTCTCGTATAAGGAAGTAATGCCTGAATCAAAAACCAGGTCATACACCTCTCTCTCATCCTTGGGAGTATAATCCAGTATCTTCCTCACGACTATCCTGTGGTCAAAATTAATCAAGACATTACCCAGGTCAGACATTATTAAATCATATTTTTTCTCAGCCATACTGATTCAGTATAGTTATTTTATGTATCATAATCAAGTAGATTATTAGTTGTCAGGCGCAGGGGCTTGGAAGGCTTCTTTGTTTTGCGTAACCCCGGGACTACCGGATAAGTAAAGATACTGCCTGTCAAAACAAAAAAGAGTGAGGCCTAACTGAACTAAAAACAAATCTATTCTCAGAACGTTTAGGCCGAACGTCCTGACAAACCCCTGCGCCTGACAACTAAATCCAGATAAATACATTACAATCATTGACATAAATAGCGCGATATGTGAAAATATATTTATGGAAAAGGGTATCATAGAAATAATAAGATCACGCAGGAGCGTCAGAAAATACCTCGACAAGCCTCTTCCAAAAGAAACCATAGATAAGCTTATCGAATCAGCCAAATGGGCGCCAAGCGGCATGAACGGACAGCCCTGGGGATTCGTGGCAATCCAGGACAAATCCCTGATAAAAGAATTATCTGACCGCTCCATCCCTTACATCAATGAATTAATCGAAAAAAATCCGCAATTCGCGCGTTATAAAAAACGCATGGCCGTGAAAGATTTCAGCATATTCTATGACGCCCCCTGCTTGGTAATCATCCTGGGAAAAACGGAATCCTTCTCTTTCAGGGAAGACTGCGCCATGGCGGCCCAGAACATGATGCTCGCGGCGTGGTCAATGAATATAGGTACCTGCTGGGTAGGGATGATGAACGTCCTTGATAAAGACGAGTGGTTCAGGAAGAGATTCGATTTGCCTGAAAATTACTCTATCGTGGCGCCCATAGCCCTTGGCTGGTTTGATCCAAAAGACGTGCCTGCTATTGAGCGAAAACCGCTGGAAATACTCAAATACTTCTAATCTATATCATCCGGAAGTTCTTTTATGGCCCTCTTGATCGCCGCTTCAGGATGCTCATAATCTTTCAGCTTTCCGCTAAAATACGCGTCGTACGCCGCCAGGTCAAAATTCCCGTGCCCTGAAAAATTAAACACTATGCATTTTTCCTTGCGCTCTTTCTTGCAGACTAACGCCTCATCCACTACCGCTTTTATGGCATGCGCTGTTTCCGGAGCAGGGAGAATACCTTCTGTGCCGGCGAATAAAACTGCGGCCTCAAAAACTCCTGTCTGATGATACGCGCGCGCGTCTATCAAGCCTTCCTTCGATAAAATAGAAACCAATGGCGCCATGCCGTGATATCTCAACCCGCCGGCGTGAATACCCTCGGGCACGAAATTATGACCCAATGTATACATCTTCAATAAAGGCGTCATCTGCGCCGTGTCCCCGAAATCATACCTGTAAGGGCCTTTTGTGAGAGTCGGGCACGCGGTAGGCTCTACGGCCAAAAATCTGATATCCTTCCCGTCTATCTTGTCCTTTATAAACGGAAACGCGAATCCCGCGAAATTACTCCCTCCTCCAACGCATCCTATCATTATATCCGGCTTTTCTCCCGCGAGAGCCAATTGATCCTTGACCTCAAGACCTATGATTGTCTGATGCAGCATGACATGGTTCAAAACGCTTCCAAGAGAATATTTAGTGTCTTCATGCATGACAGCGTCTTCCACGGCCTCTGATATGGCGATACCCAGGCTTCCGGGGGTATTGGGCATTTTTTTCAAAATAGCCCGGCCTGCCTTTGTCTTGTTAGTCGGGGAGGCGAACACCTCGGCGCCCCATGTGTGCATCAATGATTTCCTGAAAGGCTTCTGTTCGTAACTGCATTTCACCATGTAAACAGTGCACTTTAAGTCCAGCAGTTTACAGGCGAATGAAAGCGCGCTCCCCCACTGCCCGGCGCCTGTTTCTGTGGCAAGGCGTTTCACGCCCTGCTTTTTATTATAATACGCCTGCGCGACTGCCGTATTGGGCTTGTGACTGCCCGGACCGCTGACACCTTCATTTTTATAATAAATCCTGGCCGGTGTATTAAGCGCCTTTTCGAGATTTCTGGCCCTATGCAGCGGCGTCGGCCTCCATAATCTCAAGATCCTGATAATCTCATCTGGTATCTCTATCCACCTGTCCCGAGAAACCTCCTGTTTTATGAGCTCCATCGGGAATATGGGGGCCAGGTCATCCGGGGAAATCGGCTTTTTTGTCCCGGGGTTTATGGGAGGCGGTAAGGGATTCGGCAAATCCGCCTGTATGTTATACCACTTCTTTGGAATCTGTTTCTCATCCAGCAATATCTTAAAATTGTCCATCTTCGCCTCCCTTTTCAAAATCTCTAAGTTGACACAACAAGCAATACTCCTTTTGTCAACTAAGGAATAATTATAGCATGAAAATATCTCCTGCTCAAATAAAAAGATGGGGTGATCCTGTCAAAGGATCAGCTTAGAGCGGCCGAAATGAATGCCCGGAAGAGCGGATGGGCGCTATCAGGCTTGGATTTGAATTCCGGATGGAACTGGCATCCGAGAAACCAGGGATGATTCTTTAATTCCACTATCTCAACCAGGCCTGCCTCCGCATAAGAACCGGAAAATACCAGGCCCTTGCTTTCCATTACATCCTTATACTTATTATTAAATTCATATCTGTGCCTGTGGCGCTCGGATATCTTTGGACGCTTGTAAGCGCAGTGCGCCCTTGTGCCTTTTTTCAGGACGCATTCGTACGCGCCAAGGCGCATGGTGGCGCCTTTTATCTTTACCTTCTTCTGCTCGTTCAATAAGCTGATAACCGGGTATTTCGTGGCTTTATTAAACTCCGTTGAATTTGCCTCACGCAAACCGCACGCGTTTCGCGCGAATTCAATTACCATGGTCTGCATGCCAAGGCATATGCCGAAAAACGGGATCTTATTTTCTCTCGCGAATTGGATCGCCTGGATCTTCCCTTCTATGCCTCTGTGCCCGAACCCGCCCGGGACCAAAATCCCTTTCACGCCGCTTAAATATTCACACGCGCCGTCTTTTTCAATATCCTCTGAGTCGATCTTTTTTATAACCAGCCTTACGTCATTCGCGATGGCTCCGTGCGTGAGCGCCTCGTATATAGATTTATACGCGTCCTGCAGGGTTATGTATTTGCCGACAACGGCTATCTCCACTTCTTTTTTCGACTGCTTGAGCCGCCTGACAACGTTATTCTCCCAGCCGCTCAGATCCCCTTTGTCGCATTTGAGATTAAGCTGCCTCACTATCAGATTATCGATACCTTCTTCTTTCAATACCCCGGGAACCTCGTATATGCTTTTGACATCCACGGTCGGGATGACCGCCTCTTCGTTTACGTTGCAGAAAAGCGCTATCTTCTCTCTCGATTCCTTGCTGAGCGGCTTTTCCGTCCTGCAGATAATGATATCAGGTATGATGCCTATCTGCCTCAGCGTGCCCACGCTGTGCTGGGTAGGCTTTGTCTTTACCTCCCCGGCTGATTTTATGTAAGGGACCAGCGTGACGTGAATATTCATCGCGTACTCGCGGCCCAACTCAAGCCGCATCTGCCTTATCGCCTCTAAAAAAGGCAGGCTTTCTATGTCTCCGACAGTGCCGCCTATCTCCACTATGGCCACGTCCACCTTCTGTTCCCCCGCCGCCTTTCTCAGGGAATGCTTTATCTCGTCTGTTATGTGCGGTATTATCTGAACTGTCTTGCCGAGATAATCTCCGCGGCGCTCCTTTGTTATTACTGAATAATAGATCTTGCCCGTGGTGATGTTATTATCTCTTGTGATCCTCGCGTTTGTGAACCGCTCGTAATGACCCAGGTCCAGATCCGCCTCCGCCCCGTCGTCTGTCACGTAAACCTCACCGTGCTGAAAAGGATTCATGGTGCCCGGATCGACGTTTATGTACGGGTCGCACTTGATCAGGGTCACCTTCAGGCCGCGCGACTCCAAAAGCCTGCCTATGGACGCGGAGGAAATACCCTTGCCCAGACTTGATACAACACCGCCTGTCACGAAAATAAATTTTGACATATCATCTCCCTTCGAGCATGCATTTGGACATCTTCCTGCACGGTTTTATCGGATAATTACCGTCAAAACACGCTGTACAGAATTCCTCTTTACCCAGCGGCATTGACGCGAGCATGCCTTCTTTAGACAAATAAGTAAGACTGTCCACTCCTATGAAATCGCGTATCCATTCTACGGTGTGCTTGGACGCGATGAGCTCTTTCTTGGTAGGAAAATCTATACCGTAAAAACACGGAAACCTCAAGGGCGGGCAGCTTACGCACATGTGGATCTCCTTCGCGCCCGCCTCGCGCAGTGACTTTACCCTGGCCCTCGATGTGGTGCCGCGCACTATGGAATCCTCCACTATCAAAACTTTTTTATCCTTCAGTGTGTCTTTTATAGGATTCAATTTTATCTTTACCCTGAAGTCCCTTATGAACTGAGACGGCTGTATGAACGTCCTCCCTATGTAATGATTACGTATCATGCCTATCTCAAAAGGCGTGCCTGATTCCTGGGAAAATCCCAGGGCGGCGTACATGCCTGAATCGGGTATCGGCATGACCAGATCGCATTTCAAACCCCTGTACTCACGGCTTAACTCGCGGCCAAGGGATTTTCTCGTTTCATAAACATTATGGCCGAAGATGTTGCTGTCAGGCCTTGAAAAATATATATACTCAAATATACAGAAGGCGTGCCTGTCAGTCTTGAATGGTTTGATGGATTCCAATTTATCCTTATTTATAAAGACTATCTCGCCCGGTTCTATGTCTCTCACATATTCCGCGTGGATGAGGTCCAGCGCTGATGTCTCGCTCGCGAGCACATAGCCATTTTCCAGCTTGCCGAGACATAATGGCCTCCATCCATGCGGATCTCTCGCGCCGATAAGATAATTACCCATCATCAGAACAAGTGAATACGCGCCTTCCAGCCGCGATAACGCCGCGGGGACATTTTCCCTTAATGACGCGGTGTCCGCCTTTGCCAAAAGATGCACTATTATCTCGGAATCCATGGTTGTCTGGAATATGGATCCGCCCGCCTCCATCTCTGTCCGGAGCTTGAAGGTGTTCGTGAGATTCCCGTTATGCGCGATGGCGATATGGCCTTTCTTGTGGTTTACCAGGAACGGCTGAACATTCTTGGGATTGCTGGAACCTGTCGTGGAATAACGGACATGGCCCACGGCCATGTCCCCGCGCAGGGATCTTATCGCGGATTCGTCAAAGACATCGCTCACAAGACCCATGCCCTTATGCATGCCGATCTTCCTGCCGTTATATGAGACTATGCCCGCGCTTTCCTCGCCCCTGTGCTGAAGGGCGTAAAGCCCCAGATACGTTATCCTCGCCGCGTCTTTATGATTTGATATTCCGAATATTCCGCACATAATCTTGTATGGCCCTCACGCCAAAACCTTTTTTCAGCACGGCCTCTATCCCATTGACAGCCGCCTGCGCGCCGTTCATCGTCGTGATGCATGGAACGCCATGCATCACCGCCAAGGACCTTATGGGCCGCATGTCTGACTGGCCCTTTTCCCCCGACGGCGTGTTTATTATGAGCTTTATCTCTTTTTTTCTGATACGCCCCAATACGGCCTCATCCCCTTCTGAGATTTTCCCGACCAATTCCGCTTTTATATTATTCGAGCAAAGCGCCTTATGTGTCCCCTTGGTCGCGATAATCTCAAATCCCATATCACTGAGCTTCTTGGCTATGAAGACGATATTTCGCTTGTCGTTATTCTTGACGCTTATGAATATCTTGCCTTCCAATGGCAGATCCTGGCCCGCGGCGAGCTGGGATTTATAAAACGCCGTCCCGAAAGAACTGTCTATCCCCATCACCTCTCCCGTTGACTTCATCTCAGGCCCCAAGACTATATCCACGCCTGAAAATCTTGAAAACGGCAGAACCGATTCTTTTACCGCGACATGCCTCACCTTAATCTCCCTGGTAAAACCCAATTCTTTCAAAGTTTTCCCGGCCATCACCTTAGCGGCTATTTTCGCCAACGGTACGCCCGTGGCCTTGCTCACAAAAGGCACCGTCCTGGAAGCCCTTGGATTTACCTCCAGACAAAACACCTTGTCATCCTTTATCGCGAACTGTATGTTCATGAGACCCCTGACCTTCAGTTCCTTTGAAAGCGCGTGGGTATATTTTTTTATCACGCTCAGGATATCGTCACCTAATGTGTGAGGCGGTAACACGCACGCTGAATCACCTGAATGAACCCCCGCCTCCTCTATGTGCTCCATTATGCCGCCTATGACCGTGATAAAACCGTCGGATACGGCATCCACGTCAACCTCTATCGCGTCTTCCAGAAACTTATCTATCAATACCGGGTGGCCATCGCAGACGTCCCTCGCCTCGCTCATGAAGTTTTCCAGCGACGCGTCATCATAAACGATCCTCATCGCCCTGCCGCCCAGAACATAGGAAGGCCTTACAAGCACAGGATATCCTATTTTTCTGGCGATATTGACAGCGTCATCCCTTGAAAACGCCGAGCCGTTTTCCGGCTGATCAATACCTAATTTATTGAGCACCTTCGCGAATCTTTCCCTGTCCTCCGCCTTATCGATCGAATCAACGCTTGTCCCGATGATGGGCGCCCCGGCGTCTTTCAGCTGGCGCGCCAGGTTCAACGGCGTCTGGCCGCCAAACTGCACTATAACGCCGTCCGGCCTTTCCTTATCTATTATGTTCATCACGTCCTCAAAGGTAAGCGGCTCAAAATACAATTTATCGGACGTGTCATAATCCGTCGATACTGTTTCAGGGTTTGAATTCACCATTATAGTCTCATAACCAAGCTCCTTTAACGCGAAAGACGCGTGGCAGCAGCAATAATCAAACTCTATGCCCTGGCCGATCCTATTTGGACCGCCTCCGAGTATCATGATCTTCTTTTTTTTCGAAGGCCTGGTTTCATCCTCTTCCTCATAAGTCGAATAATAATAAGGCGTGTACGCCTCGAATTCGGCGGCGCAGGTATCCACAAGCTTGAAGGTGGATTCCACGTGATTTTTCTTTCTTGTCTTTCTTACGGATAGTTCGTCGGACTTTATCAATTGGGCTATCTGCCTGTCGCTGAAGCCGTATTGCTTGGCCTTTAGCATTAAATCTTCTCCCGCAAAGTAGGGGAGGTTTAAACCTCCCCTACTTTGCGGGATCTTTACTAAAATCTCTCTTTCGAAATCCACAATCTCCTTTATATTCTGCAGAAACCAGGGGTCTATGCCCGTAAGGACCTGTATCTTTTTGACGCTGTATCCCTTCTGCAGCGCGTACTTTATATAAAATATCCTGGAGGCGTTCGGCTCGGTTAACCTATATCTTATTTTCTCGTCAGGGATCTTGCGATAATCAAGCTTATTGTCCAATCCTGAATGCCCTATCTCCAGGCCGCGCAGCGCCTTCTGCAGGGCCTCTTTAAAAGTACGTCCGATTGCCATTGTCTCGCCCACTGACTTCATTGACACGCCCAAAATATCTT
>JBAZOA010000029.1:0-14797 GCA_041648935.1 Candidatus Omnitrophota bacterium
AGAACAGGATCTTCCTGACATCAAGCATCTTAAAGCCTTTCTGCCGCCCGCAGCTTGGCGCTGCGGGAACGCGGGTTATCGCGAAGTTCTTCTTCGCCCGGGGTCAGGGGCTTTTTGGTAAGCACTGAAAAAACGCCTTCCGAGCGGAACCTCCTTAAAATATTTTTTGAGATCCTGTCTTCCAGCGAATGAAAAGATATCACGCAAAGCCTGCCGCCTTTTTTGAGTACGAACGGCGATTGGTTAAGGGCCTCTTCCTCGGAACCCAGCTCGTCATTCACCGCTATGCGGAATGCCTGAAAGGCGCGCGTAGCCGGATGTATCCTTTCTCTGCCGCGGGAAAAGGGGAGGCTGCGCGATATGACATCGGCTAATTCGAAGGTGGTGGATATTTTCCCGCGGCGCCTCTCTCTCACGATATTGCGGGCTATCCTCCTGTGAAACCTGTCTTCCCCGAATTCCTCTATCAAACGCGATATCTCCTCTTCGCTAAGCGTATTGACCAGATCCTTCGCGGTCACGCCCTGGCTCCTGTCCATGCGCATGTCCAGGGGGCCTTCATTCTTTATACCGAATCCCCGTTCCCACGATTCCATTTGTATAGAAGATATGCCCAAATCAAACAATATTCCATCTGTCTCCTTTATGCCTGTGTCTTTCAGTATATCTCCGATATACCTAAAATTTTTGTTTATCAATTTGAACGAACCCTTGAAGGGCCGTAAGCGTTCTGACGCCATCCTTAACGATTCTATATCCCTGTCTATCCCCACCAGTGTCCCGCCCGGCGTGATCCTCTTCAGGATCTCCTCGGCGTGTCCAGCCGCGCCTATCGTGGCGTCCACTATGACCATCCCCGGCGCTGGCCGCAGAAAGTCAATTACCTCCCTGACAAGTACCGGCCTATGTAAATATTTTTCTCCCATTATTGCTCTTCAGTATCTTGTACACCTCTCCGCTCAAGACGCTCGATTTGGAATTGATATTAAGAGATCTGGTTTTCCTTAGGCACTCCACGGGGATATTGGAAAGATTGGATTCGATTTCCCTGCGTTTTAAAATAAGACTATTATTGCGTGAGTTCATGCCGCCTCCTGAGTTACTCGATTATCTTTTCCGCCACGTCTTCAAAACTGTCCTTCGATTGGGAATAATACTCTTCCCAGCTGCGCTGACTCCAGATCTCTATGCGGTTAGATACGCCTATTATGTACACCTCCCTTTTTATTTCGGCGTAATCCCTGAGATAGACAGGGATGAGGATCCGCCCCTGCTTGTCAGGTATCATCTCGCACGCGCCTGAAAAATATAAACGGTTGAATTTCCTTGATTCCGACTTGGTGAACGGCATGGATTTAAATTTCTGCTCCTGCGTCTTCCATTCATCCTCGGCAAACATGAAAAGGCACTTGTCCAGTCCACGGGTAACAAAAAAACGCTCTACATAATGCTCCTTGAGCGCTTCCCTGAATCTCGAGGGTATGATAAGCCTTTGCTTCCTGTCCAGGGTATGCTTAAACTCTCCGTAAAACATGAATCCCTCGTCTGTGTTAATCCCCGCGTCCGCCGTGGCGGATGGCCTTCTCCACTTCTCCCCACTTTGCACCACTATTTAGTACAAAGTTTACACTAATGGCCATACCCTGTCAAGCAAAAAAATAATATTTTATTGAATATTTAAGATGAGATTTTTTCTCCGGCCGCCAGGCCTGAAGAAAAGCCTGCGCCGGTTCGAGCGGGCATGGTGTCTCTCGGCAGTCCGGGGTCTGAGGCGCATAAGAAAGATTTCGCCAAAAGTCCGCAAGGGATTACGGCGAGTTTCGGACAGAGCTATATAGGGTCTTAGGCGTAAGGAGAGACGAGCCGTAAACCGCAGCGGACGGCGAAATCATTTCAGCGCCGAACGGCCCCGGACTGCCGGGAGACAATTAAAACTATTTAAATTTTCTTGGCTAGCAGTATATCTTTGGCTATCTGATCTTTAAGATCCTGAAGGGATTTGAATTTTTTCTCGCTGCGGAGTTTTTTCTTGAATATGATTTCAATGTCTTCGCCATATATGTTCTTTTTAAAATTAATCACGTGTATCTCTATGCTGGGATCCGTGCCCCGGCCAATCGTAGGCCTCGTGCCGATATTCAGGGCGCCCTTGTAAAACTTATCGCCGATCATGGCGTCCACGGCATACACCCCGGACGGAGGTATTGACTCGTGATGTGGATTTATGTTCGCCGTTGGAAAACCGAGTCTCCTGCCCAGCCCCCGGCCTTTTATCACCGTGCCCAGGACAGTGACCGGCCTGCCAAGCATCAGTGACGCGAGACGCAATTCGCCTTTTTTTATCGCCTGCCGTATGCTGGTGCTTGAGACACAATTCCCTTTTACTTTCGCCGGCTTTACGATGACCAATTTAAAACCATGTCTGCCCCCGAGTTCCTTCAATAAACGCGGGCCGCCTTTTTTCCCGGCGCCGAACAGGAAATTTTCACCTATGACCAGGGCCTTTAAATCCATATTTTTTAATAACACGTCTTTTATGAAATGCCCCGGGGAGATCTTTGAGAATGACCTTGTGAACCTGAGCACGAGACAGGAATCCACGCCCATTTCTTTTATCAATTTCAGGCGGTGTTTTAAGGAGATCAATAACGGGACGTTTGCGCCCGGATTTAAAACTTTTCTCGGATGCGGATCGAAGGTTATGACCGCGCTTCTCGCCTTTTGGCGGCGGGACTCCCTGATCAGCTCCCTTAAGATTCTTTGATGGCCCAGGTGAATGCCGTCAAATATGCCGATGCTGACTATCGCCTTGGATATTTCACGCCGGCCGGATGTCTTTCTCATTTATATGATCCAATTGTTTTGCGTCTTTTAACAAAAAAGCCCCGGAGCGCGTCCTGATAAGGCCTGACATGTGGCTCGGGATGCCAAGGGAGGCGCCTATATCCTCACACAGCGTCCTGATATAAGTCCCTTTTGAACATCTCACGCGGAAAGTCATTTCCGGAAAATTCAATTCTATCAATTCCATGTCCTTGATAACCACCTTTCGGGGTTTTCTTGTTATGGATTCCCCTCGCCTGGCGAGCTGATAGAGTTTGCGGCCCTTGTATTTTATCGCCGATACCATCGGCGGCACCTGATCCATGTCCCCGAGAAAACTATTCAGCGTTTTTCTTAAAACATCTATCCCGGGATTCCCGCATTCCTTTTCCTCCATCACCTTTCCGGTCGCGTCCTGCGTGTCCGTCCTGCTGCCGAAAAATAATCTGGCGACATATTCCTTGTCATCCTGAAGGAACCTGTCCGCCAGTTTTGTGGCCTTTCCTATCAACATAACCAAGACACCGGTGGCCATGGGATCCAATGTCCCCGCGTGGCCAACCTGCCTTATACTAAACTTTCTCCTGACAAAATCCACTACGTCATGAGAAGTGATGCCCGCGGGCTTGTTGACTATCAATATACCGTTCATAATACCATTCATGCGTTATCCAAGTTGACAAAAGGAGTATTACTTGAGTGTCAACTTAGAACCATTGATCTGGCTTTTTCCAGGACTTTTTTCTCCACTTCCTCGAGCTTGCCTAACACGCTGCAGCCGCTCGCGGTCGCGTGCCCTCCCCCGTTGAAAAACGCGGCGAGCTTATTGACGTCTATCCTGCCTTTTGAGCGGAAACTGACCTTTACCCTGTCCTCGGTCCCCGTCTCCCTGAAAAGCACGGCCACCTCCACCCCGTCTATGGAACGCGCGAAATTTATAATCCCCTCGGTGCCTTCCAAGGAGGCCTTTGTCTTTTTCAGCATCTCTTTCGTGACCCATAACCACGCTATCTTGCCATCCTCCGACAGGGTCAATGTCTGCAGCGCCTCACCTAAAAGATTGGTATCCTGCACGCTGCTCGTCTCGTAAATCCTGGTATGCATCTCGTAAGGCTTGACGCCCGCCTCTATCAGCTCGGCCGCTATCCTGTGCGTCTTGGAAGACGTATTCGTATACCTGAAGGAACCCGTATCCGTCATGATCGCCACGTAAAGCGCTATGGCCTCATCCAAGGTTAATTTTAATCTAAACGCCTTGAAGAGATCGAATACCATTTCTCCGGCGCTTGAAAAATCAGGTTCCACCCAATTAAACTTCCCGAAATTCTCGTTTGATATGTGATGATCTATGTTGATGACCGCCCTTTCTTCCGATATGTACTCCGCGATCCTGCCCAGGCGTTTCGGATCCGGGCAATCCAGCGCGACCAGGGCCTGCGCGTTAAAATCCCGCGGGATCTCTTTCAAAACGCTTTCCGCGCCTTTCATGAACCGCAGCACATGCGGCACCGGGCTCTCATTCAAGATAACGACTTCCTTGCCCAGCCGCCTGAGCAAAGAGGCCATCGCCAGCTGGCTCCCTATGGCGTCTCCTTCGGGATTGACATGAGCCGACACGATGAACCTTTTATATTTTTTTATCGCTGTCTTTATCGTCTTCATGCTCTTTTTTTAATTTTTCGAACGTCTTTTCCAGGTTTATGCTGTATTCTATGGAATTGTCCAGTTTAAACACGATCTCGGGCACGTATCTCATCTTCATCCTGTCCGCTATCAGTTTCCTGATATAACCCTTGGCGCTCTCTATCCCCTCCAGGGCCGATTGCTGAACAGCCTCGTCTCCGAGTATGCTGAAATAAATCCTGGCGTTCCTCAGATCCGGGGTCATCTGTATCCTTGTCACGGTGACAAACCCTATCCTCGGATCGTTAAGGTCCTCCTGTAATATCCTGGATATCTCTTTCTTGAGCTGACCTTCCACTCTCTCCGACCTGATACTCATCGTTCCTCCCGGCTATATCAACCTGCCAAACTCAACCAAGCACCTGTACGGTTCTTTCTCCCGCAGGAACAGCTCTATCTCTTTTTTTACGCGGCCCCTGTTCACCTCTCCCAAAAATCCGCGGCTTAACGCCTCTCTCATCAATATTTTCGTCTTCGGCTCAATCCTGAACCCTAATCGCGCCGAGAACCTGACCGCCCTGAATATCCTTGTCGGGTCATCAATAAAACTCTTGTCATGCATGACCCTGATGACGCCTTTTTTTAAATCCCGGAGTCCGCCATAAAAATCAACCAATCCGCCGAACGTCTCGCTGTTCACGGAAACGGCCATCGCGTTTATGGTAAAATCCCTCCTGAACAAATCCTCCCTTATCGTGCCCGGCCGGACCCTCGGGTACGCCCCCGGCCTCTCGTACGTCTCTTTTCTTGCCGTAACGACGTCCACGCGCTTGTCTCTGAATTTTATGGTGGCCGTGCCAAAGGCCCTGTACGCGTCCATCCTGCCTTTTAATTCCGAGCTGAAAAGCCCCGCGAACCTGATGGCGTCTCCCTCCACGACAAAATCCAGGTCAAGATTAGGCCTCTTTAAAAAAATATCCCTGACAGGCCCGCCTACCATATAGACCTTCATGCCTTCCCTGTCAGCGACCCTGCCGGCCATGCCCGCGACCCTGGAGACATCCCTCGGAAATTTATCGGATAAATTAATATTCATGCTGAAATAACGAAATCCGCTATTTTACCGGCCGAGTCGGGATAGGCCAGGAGCCGTACCCTGGTCTTCATCGCCCTTATCTTCTCGGGATAATTTATAAAATCTCTCAGGAAGCGATTCGCCTCCTTCGGATTATTGACCCTGACCGCGGTGCCGTAACCAGTCAATATACCGCAATTCCTGGTCTCCTGGCCGGGTATCGGCCGCGCTATTATCATGGGGATATTTTTTGACAGCGCCTCGGTAGATGTCAGCCCCCCGGCCTTGGTAATGATAACATCGCTTATCTCCATGAACTCATCCACGTTATTCATGTAACCGAATACCCGCAGTTTTAGCTTCAAATATCCGGAGTCCCTGTTCAGCTCCCCGAACAGCTTTTCATTTTTCCCGCATATGACTATTACCTGGAGCCTGTCCCTCACGCCGGGTTCGATATTGTTTATCTCCCTGACCATCTCCCTGATAGGCCCGGTCCCAAAACCACCGCTCATCATGAGCACGTTAAAAAATCCGCCCCGGATATCCATCTTCCTGAGCAGCGCGTCCCTGCCTTTCGAGATACCGAATACGGGGTCGCAGGGTATGCCTAACACCATTATCTTTTTCTCATCCACGCCGCGCCTCAAAAGCTCGCGCCTGGTCCTGTCTATGGCCCCGATAAAATAATCCGAATTCCTGGCCACCCAAAAATAATGCGGCAGAAAATCAGTGACTATGGTAACCAGCTTCCCCCTGAAGACGCCTTTCTGCTTGAGATCCGAGATCACCTCGCTCGCCATGAAATGCGTGGAGACTATCACGTCGGGCGCCTCCGCGGCCACAAAATCTGAAAATCTTTTCGAATTAAACTTATGCAGAAAGCGCCTCAGGCGCGCCGTAAAAAAATCCACCGCCCTGAAATCAAAGAGATAATACAGGAACCCCCATAACGTGGGGATCCTGTTTATCAAAAACAGGTATATCCTCGGATACGAAAACCTGAAAAAGGCGTTCGTGTAATCCAGGATATCCACGTTCTTTACCTGGAGGCCGGGCGCGGCCTTGGCCGACAGCGCCTTTTCCACGGCGTCAGCCGCCTTCTTGTGCCCTATGCCGGCGTAAGCGTATACGATCAATATCTTCATCTTAAAATAAAGTGTAGATAAACGGCGCCACTGTCGAGGATTGAGTGAAAAACATCAAAAGCCCGAACAATAAAAGCACCGCCACCATGGGGATCATCCACCAGAGTTTCCTCCGCCACAAAAACCCGAAAAGCTCTCCCGTCACCCCTATCCTTCCCTTAAAACCCATCTCACCGCCTCCAGGAGGTTATTTTTTATAAAATCAGGCCTATGCTCAAATTTCCCTATGTCTTCGGGCCTTTCCTTGCCGGTCAGCAAAAGCACTGTCTTGCAGCCCGCGTTCCTGCCCGCGCCCACGTCAAGCCTCGAGTCCCCTATAAAATATATCTTTTTAAAATCGGCGTCAAGGCCTTCCACCGCCTTTTTTATCAATCCTGTCTTCGGCTTTCTGCAATCGCACCCCGCGTCCGCGGCGTGGACGCAGTACGAGACGGATTTTATCTCTCCGCCCCTGGCCTCTATCTCCTCCAGCATGTTCCCCGTTATCTCGTCCAGGTCTTCCTGCGTGAAAAGCCCCTTCGCCACTCCCGCCTGGTTGGATATGACGTGGATATCGTAGCCGTTCTTATTCAAAAGCCTTATCGCGTCGATGGCCCCCGGCAAAAATTTAAACTCGCGCCAGGACTTGACATAGTCCCCGAAACCCGGATCTTTATTTATTACGCCGTCCCTGTCCAAAAAAATTATTTTCTTTTTATTTTCCGCGTTCCTCATCTCCCAGTATTTCGCGTAACTGAAAACCTGGTACAGCGCGCCGTTCATCGCCACCACGAAACCGACTATGCCGTCTTTGTAACCCTGCTTCCTCGAGTATGCCCTGAAAAACCTGTCCCCGGCCTTCCAGAGCATCTTAAAAACCCCTATCTTGCGTTTTTCATTGAACCATTTCTCCGCCTCGCGCGTGGTCTGGGCGTCAAGCCCTCTGAACAATTCGCTGAAATCCTCATACCCCTTATGTATTATATCCCCTGTCAGGCGTCCGCACTTACCGTCGTAAATGACCCTGGGGTGGACCCCGACCTCCTCGTACCTGAATTTTGATTTCCTGAAAAGCCTGTCCTTGCCGCCCGGATACCAGCCGCCGTGCCTCACCCAATAATCCCCGATGTAAGTCCTTAACGGTATGTTATACACGACATACTCGTCTGACTTTATGGCCCTTGATATCTCTTCCTTCAGTTCATCCGTGACCGTCTCATCGGCGTCTAAGCTCAAGACCCAATGATTCCTGGCCTTCTGGTACGCCCAGTTCCTGTGGATGCCTTCCACGTCCATCTTCCTCTGAAACAACACGGCCCCGTTCGACCTGGCTATCTCAACTGTCCTGTCGGAGCTGAAATCGTCCACGACTATGTGCTCGTCCGCCCAGCCGGCCGTGCTCCCCAGGCAGTCGGATATATTCCGCTCCTCGTTCCTGGCTATAGTGACAACCGATAAAGGTATCTTGTCCATGTCTTTTAAGCGTGCGAATAGGCCTTTGTCATGTTAAGCCGCTCAAGCCCTATCGTGTACTTCGAGCTCTTAGTCACCCTGAAAGGAAAAAATCCGGTGACGCGATGCGCGTCATCATTATGCTCCTTGGCGTATTTTATCTCAACTATATTATTTAAATGATCTACCGACCGGTCAAGAAAACTGTTCCTAAAATGCGTTATCCCGTAAAATCCCAGCTCTGAGTCAAGGGTAAGCCTGAACTTTTTATCAGCCGACAGGTAATATTTTCTTTTATAGCTGTTCAAGAGGGAAAAATCCAGACCGGCCAGGTCTAACTTCAGGGCGCCCGGCATATCTGACGCCTTGAATATATCGCGCAGGACATCTATTGAAAAATCATTATCCATCCTGAATCCCATTAACTGGAAAGATGCCTTAATACACATCGGTCCTTCTTTGATCTTTAATTCCAAAACAGGCCTCTCCGCGGCCCCCAAGGTCTCGCCGTACCAGCGCACGCGTACCTTCACTCTTTTCTCCGCGCCTGACATATTGTCAAAATAACTTTTCATGTCAAAAGAATCCAGATAGATATTGTTTACCCTGCGCTCGTAATATATCGCGCTAAAAACCGCGGGATGCAGATTTATAAGCGCCTCTATCTCGCGCCTGCTCAGATCCCGGACAAAAAGCTTCCGTTCATACCTGAAATGCCGGGTAAACCAATCACTCCTCTGTTCCATATAATGAGACATATACGTCTTTCGCGTTAGGCTTCATCTCGGCCTTGTTTATCAAAAGCCCTGAACCATCCTCAAGCATGTATCTTTTCTTTATGCCTTTTTCCGCGCAATTGTCCGCGATAAGCCTGGCGCCGCCGTATTCTGCTTTCTTTTTATATACGGTGAAACCTATATCGCAATCGGTAATGTTCATATTTGTTATATTAAGAACTGACAGGTCCTTGCTGGCGCCCGCTATGTTGGAATTCCTGATCCTCACATCTTCGGCCGTGACACTGCTTATCTCTCCGGCGCTTATGCCTTTATCTTTAGCGCCGTCCACAAGAACCCTTTCTATGTCAACTACGCTCCCGGATACATCAATGCCGTCATTTCCGCAATTGATAAAAGATGTATCGATTATCCTGCCTTTCACGAAATCAAAATCAAGCGCGTCTGAAAAGGTATCCTTGAACAATGTCCTCTCTATCAGGCACCCTGACCGCACAACGTTCAGGCCGTCATCGCTCATCCTGTTTCCAAGGAACTCACAATTATATATCTCGACAGGAGACTCATAGAAAGTGACAGCCCCTGTCAGTTTCCAACCCGCCTGCTCAGGCGCGGCGAGATTCTTAAAAATGACGTATTTTAACACAGACTTCCTGCCCTGCGCCATAACCAAAAACGCCTCTCCGGTGGAATCCCCGGAATACACGGTTATGGGCAATTCCTCGCTCCCGATAAAATAAAGGGGCGAAAACGAAAGTATCTTCGCTTTATTTGTCAGGTTAATCTGAACGCCCTCGGCGCATATAACAGTGTAACCCTCCGGCAGGATCAGATTTCTGTTAATTTCCCATAAACCCTGCTTTATAAGTATCTTTTTATCGGATTCGTCAACCGATATAAAATCAAAATCCTCGGAGTTCGGCCTTTCCCTGACAAAATCATTGTCAATAAAAGACCTTGTTATCCTGTTGAATGGAAATACGGCCTCATGCCTCTCACGGCTCGTTCCAAAGACTCTGCAGACCAGTTTTAAACCGGAAAGCATTGACTCGTCCCATTCAAACCCGGCCGGAAATAAAAATCTCGTGTTTCTGTAAGCGACTGTCTCCGATGGGATCTTCCCACTCAGAAACACCTCTTGAGCGGGCGCCATCATAACACTCCCATCACACAGAAGCCCCACTACCTCAGCATCCATTGCCTGGGCGTTCCCGAATTCTATATCAAGGCCTTCCGTGTATGAACCATTGAAATACGCGTTGACCACCTTGACTGGATTAAGGCTTACTTCTATTATCTGCCGATTGCTGTAATACATGTCTTTTGAGAAATTATAATAAGGGAATCCTTTATACAGTATGTCAAGCCTTGACTTTAATTCCCCGCCTATGTCGCTGAATAAATTCTCTATATAAGACGGGTCAGAAACCCTTTCCAGTTCCGCCATGTATAATTTTAAAAACTCCCTGTCCCTGGTCAGATTCGAATATAACGTTTCAAGCGGGGCCCCCGAATCCTTTGGCGCGTAAGAAGAATCTCCCTGCTGTTTAAGGCAGGGGTATTGTATAGGGGCGCAGCTCGCGTCAAAGCCTATGGGCTCAAGACGGCAGGTTATCGGATTAAAATAAAACCTCATATTTATCCATATGGTCGCGTGCTCCGCGCCCATCAGGTCGCACAGCGCGAAAAACTTCGCGAGCTTAACTGCATCAAACACATCGCTCGTCTTAAGCTCGCCTTTCCTGAAAAGCTCCAAAAGGCTAAGGGCCTTTAAAAAATCATTGCGAAGGCCCTCATCCCGCATCGTCTTGTTCGTCTGAAACGCGTCTATCGTGCTTGAGAGATACGATCCGGCGTTTACCGCATCCCCGCGCTGGAGACGCTCCTCCCACATCTTTTCCTCATCAAACCTGATTATAGGACCCTCCCGGTATTCATTATGCTCTATTATCCTTTTATCAAAAAACTCCTCTATCGCGTATATGCCAAGGTCCCTGCCGTTGACCGTGACATCTATAAAATCATACCTCAAAGACACCAGCCCCTCGCGCCTCAACGCCTTGTGAAACAGCCATTCATAGATATAATTCCTGGTATTCGGGTGCTGAAGAGAAAACACCTTCATTCCAAACAAGGTATCATCTCCTTTCAAAACAACCCTGAATGACCACTTGTCAGTCACAAGATGATCAGTATGGTCTCCTTTCAGGCGCATCTTAGCCTTCAATGTCTTGCCATTATGCCGGATCCTGGCGTTCACGTAATCAGCGTCGTCCTTCATCAAAAGATTCGCCTCCAATGCCTCGCGCCTCTTGTACTCCAGCTTCTGAAAATCCTCATGTTTTATGTCTATGGTCAGGCGCTCGGGCCTGGCCTTAAAAGCGCCCCTCGCGAGATGCTTCAAAAAGACACGCCTGCTCTTTATCGCCGGTTTGATAACATCCTCCACCAGGCCTGACTTATGCACCAATACCCCGGCCACGAACAAAAATATGGAATAAAACACCGCCAAGAGGACAGATATCCGCCTTTTATTGCGGCCTGAAATATCTTTCAGGTAATCAATCAAAGGGCTTCTGGTTTTAGACGTCTTTATTCTCATTAATAAATCCCCTTATTGTCCAAAAACGTTATTTTTACGGAATCCTTCAATTTCTGCAGTTCTTCCTTCGCTGTTTTAAGATCGTTGAAATCCCTGAATTCCACCACGAAAGCCGCTTCCATCACGTCCTTGGCCTCATCCAGGCGCTTAAGGCTCAGGCCAACACAGTGTTTTTTAAGTATTTCCACCGCCTTGTCCAAATCCACCTTGCCCGCGCCCTGGCTCGAGATCGTCAGATACAAATTCTGATTGTCCTGATACTTGTGAGAAAACTTCTTAAGACATATGATGCCTACTATTATAAAAAACGCCACAACTGTTATGAGACGCTGGTCCGCGCCGAAACCAAGCCCTATGCCTATACTGAGGAACAGATACGCCAATTCCTCCGGTTCTTTTATGGCTGCCCTGAACCTTACTATTGAAAGTGCGCCAACAAGGCCAAGGGATAACGCCAGGGAAGATTTCACTATGGCTATCACGAGCATGGTGGTCATCGTTATGAGCATGAAATTCCTCGCGAACATCCTGCGGTTCGAAAGCGATTCACCGTATCTGATATATACCCTGCTCAATATGAACGACAAAAAAGCGGCTATGAATAAATTAATTATAAAACTCGCTACCGGGACCTGGACGCTCTGCGTGGCCAGGAACTGCTGAAACGACTGAAGCTTATTCATGTGTCTTATCTCCTTTCATGCAATACCGATTCCAATATAGCGACCATCTTGTGTAATGCCTCCAGGCATTCAATATCGAAAATATGAATCCGTGCATACCGTCCCTGAATCCCTGTTTTTTAAAATACAGCTTGAAAAAAAGCTTTAAAGGCCTCGTGGTTAGATTATATTTTATCTCATCCAGCCCGATCACGCCTCTCTCTTCACGCATGACCTTCGCCTCAAATATCGCGTAATTGATCTGTCTGTTGATGAACTGGCTTATGGAGACAAAGGGGTAATGATTGATATGCGAATCCAGGGCCCCCACGTCCCCCTCGACCCTCAACAAACCCAGATTCCTCCTCTCCGGGTACCTGCCCCTGCCTGTCCTGAAAAATTTAACCTGCCTCTCGTACCATCCCCCGTGCCGCATGAACTTTCCCAGAAAATGATTCCTCCTCATGAAACTGTAAGCCGAAAATTTTGAATTTGAGGCCAGGACGCCCAATATGTCCTTCTTCAGCCTGAAGGACACCCTTTCATCCACGTCTATGTTGAGCACCCAGTCGCTCGTTACATTACGAAGGCCTATGTCGCACTGAAGATTATAATCACCGTCGGACTTATTTTTAAAGACCTTCGCCCCGAAATTCCGGCATATCTCGGCCGTGTTGTCCGAGCTCATGTCATCCACAACGACGATCTCATCGCACCACTTTATGTTCTCAAGACACCCCAGGATATTCTTTTCCTCGTTTTTGGCGATTATCAGGGCAGTGATGGTTTCTCTGGACATGTTTATGCCTTCTCGGCAATCGCTATCAATTGATCACCGGCCCCTATCCTGTTCCCAATCCTGGCCGCGGCCCCGATTGAATTTTTTCTTAACGACTTTGAAAACGGGTAATATTGGCTGTTTTGAATCAATTCTATTGTCCTGAAACCGTTTTTCGACAATATGCCGCGCAGGCTCTTTCTGTCAAAATGCCATACGTGCTCCGGCACGCCCCACCCGTACCAATTCTTCCCGCATAACCTGGTTATCAGGCTGTCATGATTCGGAACACCTATCACCAGGATCCCATTCTCCCTGATGATTTTTCTTACACCCTTCAGAAACGCGTTCAGCTCAACGATATGCTCCAATATATGATTCAACACGACCACATCAAAGACATCCTCGCCGTAACCCGCGGCCTCAAGGCTGGATGTTTTGATTAGCAGGCCCCTTGACCTCGCTATCTCCACGGCCCTTTCGTTCAATTCCATGCCTTCCGCCTCAAAACCGCGCGCCAGGGCCTCTTCCAGCAAAAACCCAACACTGCACCCTATGTCGAGAAGCCTGCCTTTCCGCCTGTGCCTGAAAACTATGTCTACCAGATCTCTGGCAAATCCCCTGTAAAGCCTTTCATTCTTCATGTAGTGCTCGCAGTAAAATTCCTGTACGCCGTAATCCATGGAAAAATACGGCATGGTCCGCCAGGCGCCGCAGGCCCCGCACGACACTACCTGCCTTTTCTTATCCCTGAAATCCAGGCGCCTGGAATATCTTTCCGAACCGCAGATTTTACACGCGTTATCTGTCATTTGCAGCACACCAGGCGCCAGCTCCTCGGCCTTAACAAGAGGCGCGGATACGTTAATAAAAAAAGTATTAGATTCTCCATGCCGCGATGCCTTCTTAAAAAATACGCTATCTTTAAAAAATTAGACGCGCGGACGCCCTTATTTTCCTGGCGCGCTATGTAATCATCCGCCAGGGAAAGAAACTCGACCCTCACCGCCCTGAAACCGGAGGCCCTAGCCGACCTTACCCATTCGGGTATCGTATAGGCCGTGTCGCTGTATCCCCTCTTATTTAAATCCGCGAGTCCGGGGTCCTCTTTTTCAAACACCCCGCGGGCGGATTCGTTTATCAGAAAAATTTTTCCGCCCGGCTTCAGGACGCGCCTGGCCTCGGAAAACGCCCTGCGAAGATCCCTTGAATGATGCATGGCCGCGCTGCAGAAGACGGCGTCAAACACACCATCCGCGAAAGGCAGGGCGTGCATGTCGCTGAAAACCCTGTCAAAATACGCGCCGGCGACATACGCGTCCGCCGCCAGCAGATAACTGCTTATATCGAGCGCGACGACGCTGCAACCGGACTGCGCGAATCTATACGACGCGTAACCAAAACCATCCCCCAGGCTCAGGACCTTCTCCCCGCCTCTCAACCCCATCAGCCGCTGCGCCGCGCGGAACCTGTGCGCCCCTTCGGCTATGGATTGAAAACACCCGCCTCTTCTGAAAAAATAAGACCCGTCGCCTTCCGGCAATAACAAAAATTGGCTCCTGAACCTCTCCACGGATTCCCTATTTACCTTATATCTCTTTCCGGAGCTGTCCGAAAAATACTCCTCCGCGTCAACGGCGCCCTTTTCTCTCAGCACGTCAGCGCTTGGGTTCCCGAGGAAATCAACTATCCCGTCGATTATGCGGCGCGGAACTCCGCAATCCCCGCATACAACCCTGCCACCGCGGATCTCCGTACCATCCCGGCCTTCCTCTTCGGCGCGGAACGAGGACTTGCCGCAATCCGGGCATTTCAATACGCTTAAAAGTCCGTTTCTCATAAAAACCCGCGGAATTTATCCGTCTTGCCGTCCAGGATATCCATGATATTATTTATCCTGTGGACATAAGTATGTTTT
>JBAZOA010000030.1:0-14607 GCA_041648935.1 Candidatus Omnitrophota bacterium
GTTCGCGATGTCCTGGCGGAGCTTCTGGTCCAGCGAGTCCTTGTCCTTATTGAGGGAGGCCAGCTGGCTATTGAGAGAGGATTTTTCCTTTTCCAGAAAAGAAATTTGACTTGAGAGCTTGGCCTCTATCTCAGCCTTCTGTTTCTGCAATTTTTGAACATCCTCTTTGTATCGCGATTCCGTCTCGCCTTTCGCCCTGGCAATAACCGCCGCCTGGCTGGCGAGCTTAGCCTCAAGCTCGTCCTTATCTTTGGCCAGGCCCGCGAGCCTGGATTCCGCCTCCTGTTTCGCCTTGATTAATTCGCTGACCTGCCTACGGAGGCTATCGTTATCGCCGCCTAAAGAAGTCGCCACCTCTCTTAGCTTATTCTGCGTATCGCTGTTCATTCTCTTTATATTAATAAGTTCATTATTCAAATTCGCTGATATGTCATCCTTTTGTCTCTGCGCCTCCATCAACTCAGACAATAATCTCGCGTTTTCGCTTTGGAGTGAATTCAGCTCTCCTGTTAACAACGTATCATTAAACGAAGACGGCCTTTCCTGTTCTTTAATCAGGAATTCCGGCTCCGGTTCTCGCGGCGGCTCGGCAACGTACGGCGCGGAAACCGCGGCTTGGCCGGACTCAGGGATTATCGCGCGGTCTCCCGTGTTTATCGCGACTTTTTTGTCCGTATTGACCGCCCACGCCTCTGACATGCTGCCCCTTACCTCTTTTATGACAAAGGTAGCCTGGTATTCCGAATGCCTGTAGATCTCCACCAAATCACCCGGCTTCACGTCCTTTTCCCCTAAATCAATGAAGATAAAACCCGCCTTGTTCGCCGCGTGGAGGACCATTCCTTCTTTGCCTGCCTTTGCCTGCGCCGCCGTCGCCATTAAAATAATGACGAACGCGCATATCCAAACCATCCTCTTTAAGGGATTGCTTAACACGGAGTCATCCTCCTCTTTTTTAAACAAGCGCTACTTTTTAAGTTTTTTGTGAGTCCTCAACGCCGACTCCAAAAGAGACAGCCCTTCCTGAAAATCTTTATGCTTGCAGAAAATACCTGAAATGCCGTACGCTACCGCCTCTTTCGCCTTGGGGTCATCCACATGAGCGCTTATGACTATTATCGGTATGTACTCGTTAAATTCTCTGATCTTTTTTATCGCGTCCACGCCGTCCATGCCCGGCATCCTGACATCCATGAAGACAATGTCTATTTCCTTTTTTTTCACCAGTTCAACGGCCTCCGCGCCGTCAGAAGCGGTCATTACGGCGTAACCTTTCGACTCAAGCCAAAATGTCATAAGCTGCCTGAAATCCTGCTCATCATCCACCAGCAATATCTTCTTTTCTTTGTTCATAAATCCTCCGGGATATTTAAACTCAATCACACATAGTCCGAATGCGTGTTAAGCGGCAGGGTGAAGATAAATCTCGCGCCCTGGCCTTTTTCGCTTTCCACCCAAATCCTGCCGCCGTGCAAGCTCACTATCTCCTTGGTTATCGACAGGCCTATGCCTGTGCCCGCTATGTCACTGTGAGACCTTTCCGCCGTCTGATAAAATTTATCGAATATCTTCTTCAGGTCCTCCTTTGGTATGCCGGCCCCCGTGTCCCTGACTATAACCCTGACCTCCCTGGCGTCATTATCTGGAACGACCTCGATATCAATATTGCCATTGACGGGAGTGAATTTAACGGCGTTGCTTATCAGATTATTCAAAACCTGCGTTATCCTGTTCGGATCCGCGTATATCTCCGGTATCGGACCCTTAATGCTCTTCTCCATGTTTATGGATTTTGTCTTTGCCCACGTATCAAATGTCCTCATGGTTTCGTCTATCAGATTTTCCAGGGAACATTTCTCGCGGGTCATGTCCATCTTTCCCGCCTCGAGCTTTGAAAGATCCAGAAGGTCGTTTATCAAAAGCGTCAATCTTTTCAGGTTGCGTTCCGCTATGCTCAAAAATTGTTCCTGGTTTTCGCTGATAGGGCCCGTGGCCTTACTGAGTATCAGGGATATGGATTTCTCGATGGCCACGATGGGGGTGCGCAGTTCATGAGAAACGCTGGCCACGAAATTTGATTTCAGCTGATCCAACTCCTTTTGCTTTGTGATATCGCTGAGCACGGAAACCATGCCCACTGTCTGGCCGCTTTCGTTTTCTATGACCGCGCTGGAAGCCCTCAATATCTTCTTTGTCTCGTCCTCTCGGCTGACGAGTTCTATCTCTTTCCCCTCTGAACCCGGGATATTCTTCACCAAAGACACAAGCTGTTCCTCTCTCAGATTTTCCAGGATGGGCTTGCCTATCTTGTCTTTCTTTGAGGCGCCAAGGAGCTTTTCGGCCGCCGGGTTCATCATGATGACATTGCCGCCGGAATCCACCACCAGGAGCCCTTCCGCGATGCTCTTTATGACCGCCTCTGTCTGCTTTTTATTGGCAAGCTCTTTCTTGTACTTATCCCACGCGACCTCTTCGCTCTGGGTCTTTTCCTTGATGGTAGATTCGTATTGCCTGCTTAATTCCTCGACGTGCGAACTGACCTTTTTCTCCACCTCCCTGTTCAGCACATCAGACAGGGACTTGGTGACCTCCTCAAAGCCCTCGCCCAGCTCAACCTTTTTACTTAACTCGTCGAATACGGCGCGCTCCATGGACCCCTCCGCGAATACGTCAGGGTCAAGGTACCGGATTGTTTTTGTTCTTTCTTCTGTCTTCTTTTTTGAATGGTCGGAAAGCGTGGAAAAATAAACGAGGAGAAACGCGATTATTACGCTTAATATACCAGTTATTATATATACTGATAACAAAGATGACGACACGTTATAAGAATCTCCCAAAAGTATAGTTGAATATTACCATATAGCCCGCATTTATTCAAGTGAATTTAAAATGGCTATGCCATAAATTACGTTTTCTCCAGCCGCCAGGCCGAAGAAAATATTAACCAACGCCCGCCAAGAATCCCGACGCCCATGCCCACGCCAGATTATAACCGCCCCGCTCACCGTCAACGTCCAAAACCTCTCCCGCGAAATAAACGCCCTTTTTCAGCCTGGATTCAAGCGTCTCGCAATTGACCTCGCTCAAATTCACGCCGCCGGCCGTAAACTCCGCCTCGTTCCACCCCCTGGTTCCGATAACCCTGAAACGTTTACTTTTTAACCTATCAGCCAGGCTGTTTACATCGAAACCGCCGAAGGCCTCTTTGAGCGCCAGGCTGAATTTATTCGGCAGTATCCCGACTATCAGGTCCTCCTTTGCCGCGCCATTGCGCGTATTTTTTCTAAATTCTTCCCTCAGGGCGTCCAAATCCATGAAAGGCGCCATATCCACGATTATATCCGCCTGTTTCCCGCCGCGCCTGTTTATCTCAACGGATACCTCCCTGCTGATATCTAAAATAACGGTGCCTGACAATCCGTATCTGGTGAACAAGAGTTCTCCGCTCGCCTCGCCGGCGGGATTGCCATCAATGATGGCCTTTACTCCCGCGAATATCTTTTGACCCTGCAGAAAATGACAGAATCGATCTTTCACTACTAAAGCCACGGCGCTCGGAACCGGTTCTATTATTGAGTGGCCGAGCTGACGCGCCAAGCCGTAAGAAGCCCCATCGGAACCTGTCACGGGATATGTCATCCCTCCGCCTGTTATTACCGCCGAATCGCACAAAACCCGCTTATTGTCTTTTGATTTTATCAAGAGGCCCTGTTTTGAGTTTACGATTTCAGACGCGGCAAAATTAAACTCCACGGATACGCCTAATCGTTTCATTTCTTTTTCCAGCACAGCCAATACCGACGCCGACTGATTTGTGATGGGAAATATCCGTCCGCCCTCGGAATACGTTACGAGACCTAACCCCCTGAAAAAATTCTTTATGTCCTCTCCGCCGAATTTTGAAAAAACTGATTTTACAAGCTTCCTGGCTGAAGGGTTGTAATGCCTTTCGCTCAAGTCATCGTTTGATAGATTACATCTGCCGGAGCCGGATATGGATATTTTCTTGCCGAGCTTGGCTGTCTTCTCGCAAATCAACACATCCTTTCCTTTGCGCTTGGCGCTTATGGCCGCCACAATGCCGCTCGCGCCTCCCCCGATTATCACAGTGGAAAATTTTTTCATACTAAATCAGATTGGATTACTTCTTACTGCGAATATCGTACTCGTCCTCTATCTCGCCGACTATCTCTTCCAGGAGGTCCTCGAGCGTGACCAGGCCGATTACCTTCCCCGCCTGACCCCTCACTATCGCCATATGCGTGTGACCCTGCTGGAATTCTTTCAAAAGCTCAGAAACCTTTTTCGAATCCTGAACGAATACAGGAGGATAAATTATATCTTCTAAAATAACAAGGTCTCTATTGACAGCCAGATTCAACAGATCCTTCATGTTTATCACGCCTATGATATTGTCGATACTATCCTTGTAGACGGGCAACCTCGAGTATCCTGATTCCAGCACCTCCTCCAGGATATCTTCTATGTTGGACGCGTAGTTGATGTATACTATCTTATCTTTCGGAATCATCACGTTCTTCACGATGGCGTCGCCAAATTCAAATACCTTGGCGAGCATCCTATATTTTTCCTTGTGATAACTGCCTTCCTCCTCGCCTATCTTTATGAGCGCCTTTATCTCGTCTTCCACTACCAGAGACGGCTTGGCGGGCGACTTGCCGCTTATAAGCCTGACTATGAAATTGGTCACGACGGATAATACCCTCACCACGGGGGAAAAAATAATTATAAGGACGCGGACCATCCTTGCCAAGCGCAAAGAAAGCCTGACAGGATTTTTCGCGGCGAGTGTCTTGGCGCTGACCTCAAAGATAATGATCAGGGCGGCTGATATGATCGCGGCCAGCAGCACGCTTCTGTTGCCGCCGCCTATCATGGAAATAAATATCGCCGTCACAAGGGATGAGATAAAGGCGTTAACCACATTGTTCGCCACGAGTATGGTGCCGAAGAATTTCTCGGGCGTCTCAAGGATTTTAAGTATCGTTTTCGCCATCTTTGAGCCTTCGATCGAGAGACGGCGCAGTTTGACAATGCTCGCGGCCACTATCGAGGTTTCTGAAGCCGCTGTTAAAGCGGCCAATAACAAAAGTATCAGAAGCAGCATTGTTTCCACTATGTATTTCATCTTTTAAGAAAGTTCTCCATATCTTCGGGCAAGGGCAAGACAAACCTCACGCGTTTCCCCGTGACGGGATGGGCGAATTCTATCGCCTTGGCGTGCAGGGCGGTCCTCTTGAATCTCAATTTAAAATCTTTTCTAAACGCGTAAACGCTCTCGCCTACCAGGGGATGGCCCAAATCCCTGAACTGGATCCTTATCTGGTTCTTCCTGCCCGTAACCGGCTCCAGTTCCAGGACGCTGAAATCACCGCGCCTCTCGATGACCCTGAACCTCGTTATCATGAGGTCGTTCTTTTTTTTATCTTTATTATACACATAACTTTTTAAAGTATCAAAATCTTTCCTGACGATACCGTGGACAAACGCGATGTAAGTCTTTTTCACGCGCCGTTTTTTGAATTCTTCCATTACGCGGGCCTGGATCGACTTGCCTTTGGCGTAAACAATCAGCCCGGAGGTCTCCCTGTCAATACGATGACAGGGATAGGCATTGACCTCCACCTTGAGTTCATCCAGGCGTTTATTTAAAAGATGGGTAAGGGTATCTGTTTCCCCCTTGGGCGTGGGAATAGTCAACAGGCCGGATGGCTTATTGACCACGATAAGATAATTATCCTCGAAAACCACGCTGAACCTTGGCATGTTATCCGGATATTAGATAAAATTATTTTCCTTCAGATCCTTTTCCAGCAGCAACACCGCCTCTTTCAGTTCCGGGTAGAGCTTCACGTTTATGGATATGCCTTTTGAGGTACGGACCTTTTCCTGGCTGCCTGACGGCTGCGACCACGTCCTTATGTCTATGAGATCGTTGCCTTCGTAATTCGTGATACCAACCCTTATTTCCTGAAACTTGTTCTTCTGGAAGACTTTGACTGTCTTTTCCATCAATCCCCTCCTATAGTTTTAAATATTCCGAAAGTTTATCAACCATCTTATCGCAGTAATACTTCAAAAATCTGTTTTCATCCGTCAGGGGCATGCCTACCACCCTCAGGCCATTATGATACCTCTCCTTCCTTGGATTCTCCGGGACCGACCATCTCACCTCTCCGACAATATGTATCGATGGATTGGCGTCCCGCAGATCCACCTCCAGCTCAACATAAGTGCCCGGTTTCAAAAATTCCTCCGATTCAAAACATATGCCGTCCGCGGAAACATTTTTGGTCTGTCCGAACTTGAATACCTCCTCGGAATCGACTATCTTGTAATTCGCGGTCAAGTTCAATTCAAACCTCGGATATTTTCTCCTCTCTTCCATAAAATCTCCTCTTATCCCTCGCCGCGTCAGTTCTGAAAATCAGGCGGCTTCGGGATAAATTCGGCCAAATGGCCTCATTTAAAGAACCTCCATTATAAGTTTCTTGGCCTCGTTCGGCGTCGCTGAGAGAAATTTACTCTTGTGTTCCGATATCTTCAGTTCCGTCAGGCATTTTTCGATACGCCCGATCGCGCCTTCATTATTCCTGTCAAACGAGACAACCGAAACAAAACTTATAAGGGCTTCTTTGAACTTTTTCTGGTCAAACAATATCACGCCTATCTTGAAATGCGCGTCCATGTTTACAAAAGGCCTCTGGCACTCTGTCTCTATCGCCCTATTATAGAATCCAAGCGCCCCGCTAAGATCACCGTCCTCGCGATATGTGTCCCCTATCCTCAGATACGCGAGGGCGATCTCATACGGATCTATGTATCTTTTTTCCTCGGGATCCAGATTACCCACGAATCCCAAAAAATCCTTTATGCCGTTTTCATTTTTGAGCGCGTCGCCGCTTGTCTTAAGATTGAATATATTATTTATGTGCTCCCCCACGACACTGTCGATCCTCTCCACTATATCCTGCAGATAATACTTGGGCTTCAGCGCCAGCGCCTCCTTGTAATTTTTTATCGCGTCCCTGTAATATCCCAGCGCCCTTTCGTAATTTTTCCACTGCACCTCACGCCTGGCTTTATTATGGCAGTCCACCGCGACGTCCAGAAGCGGCTTTACCTTGGCGCGCTCGCTGTTCCATTCCTCTATATTGCGCAGTTTTTCCTCTATGTTATCCATATTTTATATACTATATCATAAAATATACGTCGTGTTAAGAAAATTATCATAAATATTGCCCAATCAAGGATTTTGACTTTATTTTATTGATGTGTTATAGTTATGCTATGTTAGGCGAGATTATAAATCTGTTTTATCCGGCGGTATGCCAGGCATGCGGGAAGAGGACCGGCGCCTGGAACGAACACGTGTGCGGGGGATGCAGAAAAAAAATAAAAAACCGCCTGCCGCCGTTCTGCTCAAGATGCGGAAGACAGATGAGTGGAAATCCTGACGCGTCAATGACCTGCGGCGATTGCGAGGCCGAGATCCCTTATTACGATCGCGCGAACTCAGCCTGTTACTACGAAGACCCGCTGAAAGGACTCGTACACGCTTTCAAGTATAAAAAAATGACCTCTCTTGGAAATGAATTCGCGGACACGATGATAGATTTCATGAAAAAATACGATGTGGGCGGCGAGGCGGAAATAATCACGCCCATACCTATGCACCCTAAACGCTTGTTTAAAAGAGAGATAAACCACTCTGAGGCGCTGGCTAAAAACATCGCGCTAAGGCTCGGCCTCTGTTACTCAAAAAACCTGCTTGGAAAAACAAGGGATACCAAGATCCAGACTAATCTCAGGCGCCAGGAACGCCTGAAAAATATGGCGGGCAGTTTCCGCGTAACCGACGGTTCCAAGATAAAAAACAAGAACGTGCTGATAGTGGACGACCTGTTCACGACAGGCAGCACCGCCAACGAATGCGCCAGGGTCCTGAAGGAATCAGGCGCGGCCAGGGTAGAGGTCGTCACCCTGGCGAGAGGCGACAGGCCAACATGAAAATCCTCGGGAAATACATATTAAAAGAAATCTTCGTGATGTTCGCGTTTTCGCTCTCCATATTCACTTTCAGCCTGGTGGTCGGAAACATCATACGGCTCGCCGAGCTCGTGATAAACAAAGGCGTGGATATCGCGCTTGTCGGAAAACTATTCCTGTACCTGATACCTTTTCTGCTCAGTTACACCATACCGATGTCAATATTGGCGTCGACGCTGATAGTGTTTGGCCGCCTGTCTTCCGACAATGAGATAACCGCCATGCGCGCGAGCGGGATAAACATATACAGGCTCAGCGCGCCGTTATTGACGGCGGGCCTGGTCCTGAGCCTGTTTTCGATAACGCTTAACAACACGATCATACCTAAAATGCATTTTGCCTCCAGGAAAATCATAAAAAACATAGGCATGAAGACCCCCGCCGCGTATCTGGAGGCGGGCGTGTTCGTGAAGTCATTCAGGGACTACATCATATTCATACAGGAAATCGACAGGAATAAATTAAAGGGCATCCGCATCTACCAGCCCCAGGAAGACCGGGCGACCAGGACCATAATAGCCGAGAACGGGGAATTCATCCCGTTGGCCAACCAGAACGCGGTCAAGCTGAAGCTCGTCAACGGGACAAGCGACGAACCGAATCCGAAAAACCCCATGCATTTTTACAAACTGAATTTCAAGACGTACTACATCACGTTGAGCGTAGACGAATCTTTCGCGTCCGCCAACCCCATAGATAAAAAGCCCAAGGAAATGAATTTTCAGGAAATAAAAAGCGAGATAGACAGGCTTACCAAAAAACGCATAGACGTGTATGACCTGATAACCGAATTTCACAGAAAGATCTCCATATCTTTCGCGAGTCTCGTCTTCATACTCATCGGCATACCGCTCGCCATATTTACCAGGCGCGGGGAAAAAACAGTCCAATTCGCGATAGCCCTCGGAGTCATTGCGGCATACTACGTCCTGATGGCCGGCGCCATGGCCGTTTCGCTTAAAGGCGCGGGGGCGCCTTGGATGTGGATGTACCTGCCGAACATAGTCCTGGCCGCGGCGGGGATGGTTTTATTGAGAAAGACCGCGGAGGTCTGATGCGGATATTAGACAAATACATAACCAGATATTTTCTGCCTCCTTTCCTGTATTGCCTGCTCACGTTCATACTGTTATACGTGATCATAGACCTGTTCGGGCATCTGGACGAGGTCCTCAAACAAAGCATCTCCATATTCATACTAAACCAATACTACATGGCGATGATCCCCCTCATAATAACACAGGCCGCGCCCCTGTCGGCCCTGATATCCACGATTTACGTCCTCGGTACCATGAACAAAAACGGGGAGATCACGGCGATGCGCGCCGCCGGCATAAGCATGTTCAGGGTGCTGATACCATTCCTCTTCCTGGGCCTCGCCATATCCATGGCGGTGTTTTTAATATCTGAGAAAATCGTGCCGCAGGGCATGAAGACGGTGGAATCCATAAAAGAAAATCACATAGAAAAAAACGAAAAGAACAAAACGACCGATAAAAAAATAATAAGCAATATCGCCGTCTATGGCAGGAATAACCGCCTTATATTCATAGACGCCTTTGATAATCACGATAAGACCGTCAGAGGGGTCACTATACTGCAGCAGGACAAAAAAGGAAACGTGTCCTCAAAGATGAACGCCCACGAGGGAAAATGGACCGGCGGCAGATGGATATTCTACAACATACTGCTGTACAAGCTGAACGATAAAGGTATCGTGATGAGCAATCCCGTATTCTTCGAGGAAAAAGGCCTGGATATAGAAAATCCCGCCGAGCTGCTTTCAAAAGGCGCCAATTACGAATTCATGAGCCACAGGGACCTGTCCAATTATATAAATAATTTTTCCAGCGCCTCGCAGAAAATGATCACGCGTCTGCGCGTGGATCTGCACAGAAAGGTCAGTTTTCCCTTCACGAGCATGGTCGTCATGCTGATAGGCATAGGCTCCGCCATAAAGATAAATCAAAGGTCGAAGGTCACGGCGATAATGGGGGTAGGCGTCAGCATGCTGATAGGATTCGTTTATTACGCCGTGATGGCGAGTTGTATCGCGCTCGGGAAAAGCGGGATACTGCCCCCCCCTGTCTCAGCCCACCTGGCTAATTTTATATTTGGATTGATCGGGATACTGCTGATAAGAAACTGACAGGGGACGGTCAGCGACCGTCCCCTGCGGCATTATTTATGTCCCCAGTTCCCACGAGGCGAGGTATTTCTTCTGCAGCGGGGTCAACACGTCTATCTCTATCCCCATGCTTTTCAACTTGAGCCTGGCTATCTCCTTATCTATCTCCACAGGCATCCTATAGACCTTCTTACTGAGCTTGGAATGATTTTCCACAAGATATTCCGTCGCGAGCGCCTGATTCGCGAAACTCATGTCCATCACTATGGCAGGATGCCCTTCAGCGCACGCGAGATTCACAAGCCTGCCCTCGCCTAAAAGATTTATGCGCCTATTATCTTTTAAAAGATATTCCTCTACCCCGTTCCGGATAACGCGTTTTTTCCTGCTCATCTTCTCAAGGGCGGGTATGTCAATCTCCACGTTGAAATGACCTGAATTAGCGACTATGGCCCCATCCTTCATTGTCTTGAAATGCCCTTCCGCGATGACCGTGGTATTGCCTGTCAGGCTCACGAATATATCCCCTTTTTTAGCGGCGTCTCTCATCGGCATCACTGAAAATCCGTCCATGACCGCCTCGATCGCCTTCGTAGGATCCACCTCCGTGACTATGACGTTAGCCCCCATGCCCTTCGCGCGCATGGCGACGCCCCTGCCGCACCATCCATAGCCGAGCACGACTACCATCTTCCCGGCCAGCAGTATGTTCGTGGCGCGCACTATGCCGTCTATGGTGGACTGGCCCGTGCCGTAACGATTATCGAAAAGATGCTTGGTGTCGGCGTCGTTTACCGCGATCACCGGAAAAAGAAGCTTTTTATTCTGTTCGAGGCTTCTCAGCCTTATTATACCGGTGGTGGTCTCTTCCGTGCTTCCAAGCATGTTCGGGACTAAGTGCTTTTTTGATTTATGTATTGTGGAGACCAGGTCCGCGCCGTCATCCATTGTTATGTGCGGCTTGAGCGCCAAGGAACTTTCTATGTGAGAATAGTACACGTCATTATCCTCTCCCCTTCTCGCGAAAACAGGTATGCCGAAATCTTTCACGAGCGACGCGGACACGTCATCCTGGGTACTGAGAGGATTGGATGCGCAAAGGTTCACGTCCGCCCCCCCTGACTTCAGGGTGTTCATCAAGACAGCTGTCTCTGTGGTCACGTGAAGACAACAGCTTACCTTTACCCCTTTCAAGGGTTTTTCTTTGGAGAACCTCTCCCTTATAAGTTTCAGGACGGGCATGTTCTCATTCGCCCATTCAATCCTCAGCTTGCCCTCACGGGCCAGTTTGATATTACTGATGTCGTAGTTCATAATCTCCTTTTCTGAAAAATTAAGATTTCGTACGGCGTATTGCGCGAAACGCCGTACGCGCGACGCATGACTATACAGCCTTTCTTAAAAGATCCGCCTTGTCCTTTTTCTCCCAGGCGAAATCCTCGTCTTCCCTGCCAAAATGCCCGTAAGCCGCCGTCTTCCTGAAAATCGGCCTCAAAAGGTCCAGTTCAGTTATTATGCCCCTGGGCGTCAGATCGAAATGCTCGCGTATTATCTTTGACAATTTATCCTCGCTGACCTTGCCCGTGCCGAACGTCTCCACCATCACGGCTAAGGGCTCCGCCTTGCCTATGACGTAAGCGAGCTGTACGCAGCACCTTGAGGCCAGACCGGCCGCCACCACGTTCTTGGCGACGTAACGCGCCATGTACGCGCCTGAACGGTCGACCTTCGTCGGGTCCTTTCCTGAAAAAGCCCCCCCTCCGTGCGGGATGACCCCGCCGTAGGTGTCCACCACTATCTTTCTTCCGGTCATGCCTGTATCTGACTGCGGCCCGCCTATAAGGAATTTTCCCGTCTGATTGACATAATATTCCGTCTTATTATCAACTAATTTGCCAAGCACGGGAAGCGCGATTTTGTCTATCAGTTCCTTTCTCGCCTTTTCCGTGATATGTTCCCCTGATTTATCCAGGACCTCCTTGGTGTGCTGGCAGGCCAGGACAACGGAATTTATCCTTACCGCCTTCCCGTCCTTATATTCTATCGTCACCTGGCTCTTCCCGTCAGGCCCCAGGTATTTCAGGATCTTCTGTTTTCTCAGATCAGCCATGCGCTTCACGAGCTTGTGCGCCAGCGTTATCGGAAGCGGCATCAGTTCCGGGGTCTCGTCGCAGGCGTAACCGACCATGAAACCCTGGTCCCCCGCCCCGCCCGTATCAACCCCCTGCGCGATATCAGGCGACTGCGCGTGTATCGCGTTCAAGACAGCGCACGTCTCGAAATCCATGCCGTACTCCGGATGCGTGTATCCTATATTTTTAACAACGTTCCTCGCGACGTTTATCACGTCCACATAAGCGGTCGTGGTTATCTCTCCGCCTACTATGATAAGGCCCATCGTGACAAAGCTCTCGCACGCCACCCTCCCCCTGGAATCCTGTCTCAGCACATCGTCAAGTATCGCGTCTGATACCTGATCGCAAAGTTTGTCAGGATGCCCCTCTGAAACCGATTCCGATGTCATAAAATATCTACCCTTAGGCATTTATTCCTCCCCTCGAAATGTTTTATCCGCCTGTTCGTACGACTTCTTGTCTCCTATATCAAACCATTTACTGCCTTTGAATACATAACCGAATACCGCTTCTTTTTTATAAAGCCATTCAAGAAAATACCCTGGCGCGTCCTTAGGCGTCCCGCTGTTCAGGTATTCTTTTATGACGCCCGCATTTTCCCTGGGAAAAAAATAAAGACACATGGCGGCCAGGGTAGAGGGCGGCCTTAAAGGCTTCTCCAGAAATTCCGCCACCTTATTGTTCCCATCCAGCGAGACAATCCCGTATTCCCTGGCAAGCAAGGAGGACAAGACGTCGTAAAGCCCGAGCGTGACCGAAGGTCTCCTGGAAACGCAGAAATCAACAAAAGGCCTGAGGTCCGCCTTGAATAGATTGTCCCCGGCCATGACCAGCAGGTCATCCCTTATCGCCTCTTTTTCTATGACAAACTCCATGTCACCCGTGGCGCCCAGCCGGTTCTCGTTAGAGGTCGTGCCGTCGCTGATAACGGATATCTTTCTCGGATAAGAAAACTTATCATTCCACGCCTGGAAATCCCTGAAAAACCTCTCGTTAGTGACGATGAATATCTCATCAATCTCTTTTATCGGCCGCAGGACATCCAATATGAATTCCAAAACAGGCCTTCCGGCTATCGGTAATAACGGTTTTGGGGTATTTATAGTAAGGGGATACAGCCTCGTCGCGTACCCGGCTGCCAATAACAAGGCCTTCATATCTTTGTCAGCTCTGCTTTCAAGTAATCCACGCGTTTTACGGGCGTGGGGTCTATGCCGTTGAGTATCGCGAGATAGAAACTCACGAAATCGCCTATGTATAACAAAGAAAATATTCTGGCCAAAGACCCGCCTTTATCCCTTTTAAGCTCTATGATCTGGGCGCCTGATTTCTTCATGATTGACTTGGATATCTCTATGCGGGCCTGAGTCCTCTTGTGGTCGTTTTTATCGCGCAGTATTATCACCTTGAAACCCTTCAACAGCTTGGGCGGGAATTCCCAGCCGACGATCTCGTTATGGTTCATCTCCGGGAGCACGTGACTGGATGCCAGGGCCTTTGAATTTTCCGCTAACTGCCCTCTCCAGCGCATGCTGATCGCCTCTGTCGAATCGCTCGTGCCATAGATTATGCAATAGCTGCCCAGCAATTTAGCCGCTATCTTCTTGGCCGCGTTCTTACCGGACGCCACGTCAGGCCCTATCTCCCTGTCTCGCAGGTCAGAAAGCGTGAGATACAGGTCTCCCACCTCTTCCGCCTTGTCCTTTATGAGACCGAGCTTCGATAACGCCGCGAGCACCGCTATGGACATATAGCCGACGGCCGTCCTCGGAGGAAAACCCGGGGGTATCGTCACGTGCCTGAAACCATTTTTAGCCGAGAGCTCCTTTAATTTTCCGCCCGAGCCCAGCGTGATTATGTGAGCGCCCCTTTTAAGGCCGTCCTGAAAAGTGGAAAGCGTCTCTTCCGTGTTGCCCGAGTAGCTCGCGCAGAATAAAAGCGTATTCTTGCTAACGAAATCCGGGAGCGTGTAATTACGGCAGACAAATACGGGCAGTTTCAATTCCCCCTGCAGATACACCTTGACTATATCCGCGCCGATGGCCGACCCGCCCAGGCCCGCGAACACTATGTTATGAATATCCCGGTCCGGCCTTTTTAAATCCGCCGCCGCGCCTATATCGTACGCCTCCCTGCATTGAAGCGGGAGGCCCATGATGAGCCTTAACATGTCTGAAGCGTCCAATTTCCTGATTTGTCTCATGTCGTCTAATTTTTTCATGTTTGCTTTACCTGTCCTTATCCTTTCTTAGTTTTTTCAACGCGGGCACAAGA